>CALAED010000308.1 GCA_937891035.1 uncultured Thermomonosporaceae bacterium
CGGCCAGCGCGGCGAGCTGGGTGGTGTACGTCTTGGTCGCGGGCACCGCGAGCTCATGGCCGGCCATCGTGATCAGGGCCAACTCGGCGGCGGCGGCCAGCGGCGAGCCCGGGCCGTTGGTGATCGCGATCGTCCGGGCGCCGCATCCGCCCGCCCAGTCGAGCGTCTCCACGATCTCTTCCGTACGGCCTGACTGACTGATCGCCACCGCGAGTACGCCGGTGAGATCGAGCCGCCTTTTGTACGTGGTGGCGATCGACGGCGAGGCCAGCGTGGCCAGCCGCCCGGTGTGCACCTCCGTGAGGTAATGGCCGTACACGGCGGCGTTGTCGGACGAGCCCCGGGCGATGAACAGCACCTGGCGAACGTCGCGGGCCAGCCGGGTGACCTCGGGCACTCGGGGCAGCAGCGAGTCGAGCGTGCGGCGCAGCGCGGCGGGCTGCTCAGCGATCTCCGTTCGCATTCGGCTCGTGGTCATGGCCTGTCCCTACCTTTTGATCCGTGGGTGGCCGGGCCGTCGTCGGGTGCCGGCGCCCAAGGGCGTCGAGTGTTCTCGAACACGAGCTCGCCGCCGATCCAGGTGGCGCGCGCCCGCAGCCCGGTCTCGGCGGCGTCGGCGGCGGCGAGCCAGACGAGGTCGGCGGCCGCGCCGGGGGCGATGCGGCCGAGGTCGGGGCGGCCGATCAGGTCGGCGGGCACGCGGGTGGCGGCGTCCACGGCGACCGCGAGATCGACGCCGAGGCCGGCGACGTTGCCGACGGCCGCGTCGAGCCGGAGGGCGGAGCCCGCGATCGTGCCGTCCGCGCGCAGCGGCGGCCCGTCCGCGGGAAGGTCGATCGGCTCGCCGCCCAGGTCGTAACGGCCCGGGGGCATGCCGGCGGCCGCCGCGGCGTCGGTGACGAGCACGATGCGCCCGGGCGCCGCCGCGAAGGCCACCTTGCACACCACCGGCGCCACGTGCGCCATGTCGGCGATCAGGCCGGCGGTGAGCCGGGCGTCGGCGAGCGCCTGGGCGGCGACGCCGGGAGCGCGGTGGTGGACGCCGCTTTGCGCGTTGAACAGATGCGTGATCATCCGGGCGCCGGCGTCGGCGGCCTGCTTGACCTGGTCGGCGGTGGCATCGCTGTGGCCGACGCTGACGAGCACCCCGGCCTGGCTCAAGGCTCGTACGGCGTCCAGGCCACCGGCGCGCTCCGGGGCCAGCGTGACGATCGTGACGGGCCCGGCGGCCAGCAGGGTGCGCACCGCTTCGGGGGTCGGGTCGGTGAGCCACTCGGCGTTGTGCGCGCCGCGCCGGTCGCGGCTGAGGAACGGCCCCTCCAGGTGCACGCCGAGCACTCGGCTGCCGCCAGGCGCCGACGCCGGCGACGGGGACGGGAACGGGGACGAGGACTGCGACGGCAACGGCGACGGCGACGGCGACGGCGACAGCCAGTGCGCGGCCGTCCGCAGCGCGGCCACGAGCGTCGGAATGGGCGCCGTGATGAACGTCGGCAGGAAGGCGGTGACGCCCGTCTCCGGGAGCCGGCGCACGACCGTGTGCCAGCCGGCCTCGTCCGCGTCGACGAGATCGTGGCCGTAGTAGCCGTTGACCTGGAGGTCGATCAGCCCCGGCGCGAGGGTGCCGCCGGTCAGCTCGACATCTGGCCGTCCCGGTGGCCGGCCGGCGTCGACCTCGGCGATGTGGCCGCCGTCCAGTCGCACATAGCCGGGCGAGACGACCTGGGAGGGGCTGGATCCGGCCGGTGCGGCGGTGGCGCGGGTGACGATCAGCCGCTCGGCGGCGATGAGCAGCGACGTCATGCGCACTCTCCGTGGGCTCGCGGTCCACCTGTGGGTGCCACTGGTCTAGTCCGGCCTAGACCAGTATGCACCATACTTCACGTATTCGACCGAACGAAGCGTAAGTGCAGGTCCAGTCGGCGTTCACCCTTAACGGAAGTGACCACGCCGTTATTTATCCTTGCCGATTCTGTGCATTGACACTCGCTCCGAGCCTGTGGTCTAGTCCGGCCTAGACCAGTAGGCCGGACCCTCACCTTCAGGGATGTCCATGACATCCATCGATCCGAACAGCCCGGTGCCCAAGTACTTCCAGCTCCGCACGATCGTGCTCGATCTCATCGAAAGCGCGGAACTGCCGGTCAACGCCGCCGTGCCTTCGGAGCGCGAGTTGTGCCAGCGCTATGGGCTGTCCCGGATGACGGTGCGGCAGGCGATCGACCAGCTTGTGGCCGAGGGCCGGCTCTACCGCGTGCCGGGCAAGGGCACGTTCGTCGCCCGGCCGAAGATCGAGATGCCGCTGCGGCTGGTGTCGTTCTCCGAGGACATGCTGGCCCGCGGGCTCCGCCCCGGCGCCATCGACATCGCCCGGCGGACGCTCCCGGCCACGGTGCTGCTCGCCCGCGCCTTCGGCGCCGAGCCCGGCACGCCCATCCACGTCGTCGAGCGGCTGCGCACCGCCAACGGCGAACCGATGGCGATCGAGCGCGCGCACATCCTCGCGTCGCTGGCGCCTGACCTGCTCGACCGCAGACTGGCCGACCGCTCGCTGTACGGCGTGCTCGAAGCGGTCTACGGGCTGGTCTTCGACGCCGGCGACCAAATCATCAACGCGGGCGTCGCCGACGCCTCCGACGCCCGGCATCTGAAGATCTCTCGGGGAAGCCCTGTGCTGCTGCTTGAGCGGCGTTCGTACGCCGACGGCACCTGCGCCGAGCTGACCATGTCCACCTATCGGGCCGACCGGTACCAACTCCACACCACTCTTGACGTCCCCCGACGGGGGCGGATTCCGTCCCGATAACCCGAGGAGGCATCCCTCATGAGTTCCACGACAGCAGTGGGCGGCACCGCCGCCCCCGGACGAGGATCCAGCGTCCTGTCCGTCCTTCAACGCGTCGGCCGCAGCCTGATGCTGCCGATCGCCGTTCTCCCGGCAGCCGGCCTGCTGCTTAGGCTCGGCCAGCCGGACATCCTCGGCGCGGATGGTCTGGGCTGGGACCGGGTCGCCGAGATCATCGGCTCCGCCGGGCAGGCTCTCTTCACCTGGCTTCCGCTGCTGTTCGCCGTCGGCGTCGCGGTCGGCTTCGCCCGGCGCGCGGACGGTTCGACGGCACTCGCCGCCGTGGTGGGCTACATGGTCTTCCACTTCGTCAGCATGAACATGTTCTTCCACAACTTCGGCGACGACAGCCCGGTCAAGGGCAACATCACCAAGGCGCTGTTCGACCCGGACAACCCCGGTCAGCCCAATGAAGTGGTGGACCTCGGCACCCAGAACCCCACCGTGGCGCTGGGCGGCATCGTCATCGGCATCGTGACCGCGCTGCTCTACCAGCGCTTCTACCGGATCAAGCTGCCCACCTATCTGGCGTTCTTCGGCGGCCGCCGGTTCGTGCCGATCATCACGGCGTTCGTGTCGTTGCTGCTGGGCGTCATCTTCGGCTGGATCTGGCCGGTGGTGGGCGGCTGGCTGGCCGACTTCGGCGAGTGGATGGAACGCAACAGCACCCTCGGTGCGGGGGTCTACGGCGTCATCAACCGGCTGCTGCTGCCGCTTGGCCTGCACCACATCCCCAACAACGTCGTCTGGTTCCAGATCCCCAACTGCAACGTGGACGGTAAGCCCTTCTCCGGCGACCTCAACTGCTACCTCAACGGCGCCGACGGCGCCGGCTGGTCGATGACCGGTTACTTCCCCGTCCTGATGTTCGCGCTGCCGGCCGCCGCGCTCGCGATCTGGCGGGCCGCGCCCACCCATCGCCGGGCCGCCGTCGGCTCCGCCGCGCTGACCGCGTTCATCACCGGCATCACCGAGCCGATCGAGTTCGCGTTCCTGTTCGTGGCGCCGCTGCTGTTCGCCGTGCACGCGCTGCTCACCGGCGTCTCCATGGCCCTCGCCAACGCCTTCGGGATGAAGCTCGGCTTCAGCTTCTCCGCCGGCGGCATCGACATGCTGCTCAACGCCACCAAGGACAACACGCACAAACTGGTGCCGCTGATCATCATGGGACTGATCTACGCGGTCATCTACTACGCGCTGTTCAGCTTCCTGATCAGGAAGCTGAACATCCCCACGCCGGGCCGGGAGCCGGAAGGCGTCGAGTCGGTCGCCGTCGATCCGACCAGCGCCCCCGAGGTCGCCGCGGCGGGCGCGGGCGCGGCGGGCGCCGAGAGCGCCGGCAGCGGGGGGAAGACGTCGAACAAGTCCAGAAAGGGCGGCGGGGCCTCCTAGCCACCGGCCGGACAAGCCGGCACGCCACTGAGCGCTTCCGCTCCCGCCCGTGCTCATGCGGTGGATTCCGGTTCCCCTCGGAAACCACCGTATGAGCACGCGAGCGTGCCCCCGGGGCTGGCCGGAGCCGGTCAGGCCGCATTTCCGTGCCGGTTCAACGCTCTGGTGGATGGCTCAACAAGAACGCCCGGCGGCGGATGCCGCCGGGCGCACGTCATCCACCGGAGGCATCCATGCGCTCTCGCCCGGCCCGCGGCTCCCGTCCCCCCGTACGGCTGATCTCCTACTCGCGCCCCGCATCCGGCGCCGCCGGCGGCGGACGGACCGCGGCCACCACAGGCCATGCCCCGTTTCGACATCCCCCATCCGATGCCGGGCCCGCACTGACGCCGATCCCGTCGCCACCACCGCCAGGTCCGCCCCACTCGGGACCGTCCTCGTGGAGACCGCCGCTGCGCGCCGTGCCCGCGGGCGAGGGAGGCCGGGAGGATGGACTCATGGTCGCCGCGACGGCGGCCGCGCGGGCGTGCGCCGAGGTGATCGCGGGCGCCCGGCCGCTGCATCACCTGGCGGGGCGGACGACGCCCGAGGTGTACGACCGGCTCGGTAGGACGCTGCCGACGGCGAGGCCGGTGACCGGGCGGCACACGAACCGGACGCTCCGCGTCACCGTGCCGTTGGTCCAAGTACCCCTGCCGGGCGTGGCCGAGGTATCCGCCGTCGTGTTCGTCGGCGGCCACGCCCACGCACTCGCGTTACGGCTGGAGCTGAGGCGGGGCCGCTGGCGGTGCGCCGCCGTGGAGACGACGCTCTCGCCCCGGCGGCTGCGCGGCGATCACCGCGTCCACCGGCCGGGAACCGCGGCCTGACCACCACGATCGCAACCACCCGGGCCAAAATGGCGGACGGCCTTCCCAGGGCGCCCCCGGGAAGGCCGTCTCCTTAGCGGACTATCGCGCCC
>CALAED010000309.1 GCA_937891035.1 uncultured Thermomonosporaceae bacterium
GTGGCCCTCCTCCATTTCCTCGCCTTCAGTTCGTCTACCCGCACCACATCGGACAAACGAGGGCATAACGCTACGCTCCGTAGGCGATCGTTTTGTTCCCGTGACGCGGGTAGGTCGTAGGGCAATCGAATATCGGCGATTCGGTGATGAGGAAAATCGTGATCGAGGGAACCGCGAAGTCGTACTGGATGGCATCGACGGGCACGACGTCCTACCCGCGGCTGACCGACGACATCGAGGTCGACGTCGCGATCGTCGGCGGCGGCATCGCCGGGGTCGCCGCCGCGTGGGAGCTGACGCGGGCCGGCCGGCCCGCCGTGCTGCTCGAGGCCGACCGGCTCGCGGCCGGCGTCACGGGCCACACCACCGGCCGGCTGTCCGCGGCCCACCCGTGGATCTATGCTCCGCTGCGCGACTCGCTCGGCGCCGAGGCGGCCAGGCTGTACGCCACGTCGCAGCAGGAGGCGGTCGACCACGTGGTCGAGACGGCCGGCGCGCTCGGCATCGACTGCGACATCGAGCGGCGGCCCTCACACGTCTATGTCGAGTCGCCCGACCGGGTCGAGGCGCTCAGAACCGAGGCCGAGGCCGCTCGGGATGCGGGCCTCGCCGTGTCGTTCGGCACCGAGACCGACCTGCCGTACGACGTCGCGGGGGTGATGCGGGTCGAGGAACAAGTGCAGTTCCACCCGCGTCGCTTTCTCCTCGGGCTGGCCGAGGACTTCATTCGCCGGGGCGGACAGGTGTACGAACGGACCCGCGTCGTCACCATCGATGAGGGCGGGCCGCACCGGCTGCGGACCGACACCGGGGTGACCGTCACCGCGCGTGACGTCGTGGTCGCCACCCTGTTCCCCGTGATCGAGCACGCGCTGCTCGACTTCAGGCTGGTGCCGCTGCGCGAGTTGGTCATCGCCGCCCCGATCCCGGCAGATCACGACCCGGGTGGCATGTTCATCACCCGCGACGAGAACACCAGGTCGGTGCGGACCGCGCCGTATCGGGACGGACAGCGGCTGCTGCTGATCACCGGCGAGTCATTCCCGCCGGGCGGCGGCGACGAGGACGAGCGGCACCGGCGACTGGTGGACTGGGCCCGGGAACTCTTCAAGATCAACGGGGTGGACTTCTGGTGGTCGGCCCAGGACCTCAACACCACCGACAAGATCCCTTATGTCGGCCAATTCGCCGATCATCTGTACGTCGCCACCGGCTACGCCCGATCGGGCCTGAGTCATGGCATCATGTCGGGCCGGCTGCTCGCCGGGCTCCTCACCGGCACCGAGCCGCCCTGGACCGGGCTGTACGCCCCGCGGCGCACGCATCCGGCGCGCGAGGCGGTGCCCATCGTCAAGGCCGGCCTGGCCAACGCGCACCGCTTCGTCGGCGACCGGCTGCGCGTCCGGCGGGCGTCCATCGAGGACATCAAGCCGGGCGAGGGCGCGGTCATCCGCCACGCCGGCCGCCCGTGTGCGGTCTTCAGGGACGACGGCGGCACGGCACACGTGCTGTCCGCCCGCTGCCCCCACCTCGGCTGCCTGGTCGCCTTCAACGACACCGAACGGGTATGGGAATGCCCCTGCCACGGCTCTCGGTTCGCGACCGACGGCTCCGTTCTCACCGGGCCTGCCACCAAGCCGCTGAGCCACCAAGCCGCTGAGCCGCTGAGCCGCTGAGCACGCCCCAGAGCCGGGCGCGCTCAGCCGTGCGGCCACTCCGACGGGTCGCGCGCGGTCGGCTTGTCCGACTGTTCGCCGTGCTCACCGCCGCGAAGCTCCGGCTCGCCTTCATGGCCGACGGCCGAGTAGTGCATTGACTCGGTCAGATCACGCGGGTCGTCCAGCACCACGTCCGCGAGGATGTTGGAGAACATCCCCACCACGCCGCCCACCACGACGACGCCGGTGGCGGTCCAAAACAGCCACCAGGTGGGCCCGAGGGTCAGCGCGACCCCGCCGGTCGCGAAGCCGGCCACGATGACGGCCACGGTGATCCAGGACCGGGTCCGCCCGTGGGATGGATACTCGCTCATTTCCTCGCGCCTTTGGGTCAACTCCAACATGGTGGGCGGACTGCCCGTCACGCGCCGGCCTAAACGAGGCATGACTTCGCTCTGTGGGGTAGGCATGACGCAGCAGCACTGGAACGGGACCCAGGGCGAGGCGATGACGGAACTCGATCCCATCGCAGGCGACCTCTATGCGATGCAGGACCTGCTCACCGCCGAAGAACGGGAGATCATCGGCAGGGTGCGCGACTTTCTTGACGCCGAGGTGGCGCCCATCGCCAACGACTGCTGGGCGCGCGCCGAGTTCCCGTACCACCTGATCATGGGGTACGGCGACCTGCAGATCGCCGGCCTGCCCTACGACGAGTGCCCGGGCGAGCGGCCGCGCAGTCTGCTGTCAGGCTTCCTCGCCATGGAGATGGCCCGGGTCGATCCGTCGATGGCGACGTTCTATGGAGTCCATGCCGGCCTCAGCATGGGGAGCATCGCGCACTGCGGGTCGAAGGAGCAGCGGCTGCGCTGGCTGCCGGGCATGGGGCGGATGGAGACGATCGGAGCCTTCGCGCTCACCGAGCCCGGCGGCGGCTCCGACGTCGCACACGGGTTGCGCACCACGGCTCGCCGCGACGGGGACGAATGGGTGCTGAACGGCGCCAAACGCTGGATCGGCAACGGCACCTTCGCCGACCTGACCGTCGTATGGGCCAGGGACGTCGCCGACGACCACGTCAAGGGCTTCGTCGTGGAGAAGGCGACGTCCGGCTGCACCGCCACAAAGATCGAAAACAAGATCGCCCTGCGCACGGTCCAAAACGCCGATCTCGTGTTCGAGGACTGCCGGGTACCCGACGCCAACCGGCTGAAGAACGCCGAGGGCTTCCGCGACACCGCGCACATCCTGCGGCGCACCCGCAGCGGTGTCGCCTGGCAGGCGGTCGGCGTCATGCTGGCGGCCTACGGGATCGCCCGCGACTACGCGGTCGAGCGCCACCAGTTCGGCCGCCCGATCGGCAGGTTCCAGCTCGTACAGGATCTCCTGGTGAAGATGCTCGGCAACGCCACCGCCTGCCTCGGCATGGTGGTGCGACTGGCACAACTCCAGGACGCCGGCCTGTACCGGGACGAGCACTCGGCCCTCGCCAAGGCGTACTGCACCGCCCGCATGCGCGAGACCGTCGGCTGGGCCAGGGAGCTCATGGCCGGCAACGGCATCGTGCTCGACTACGACATCGGCCGCTTCGTCGCCGACGCCGAGGCCCTGTACTCCTACGAAGGCACGAGGGAGATCAACACTTTGATCGTCGGCCGCGCCGTCACCGGCCTCAGCGCCTTCGTCTGACGACCGGACCCGTCAGCCGGCCGGGCCGGCCGCCGGGCTCGATACGTGCCGGCGCCAAGAGTGCCGGGGCGTGAAGCCGAGGACCTCGCGGGCCCGGTCGATGGCGAGCAGGGTGTCGTATTCGCCGATGTCGCGGGTGAGCGGGGTGTCGGGGTAGACCTCGCGGAGGAGGTCGGCCGATGGCCGGTCCATCACGGTGTCGGCGGCGGCGATGATGTACGCGCCGCTGCCCTCGACGTCGGCCTCGAGCGCCAGCCGGCACGCCATGGCGGCGTCGCGCTGGTCGATATAGCCCCACAGGTTCCACTTGCGCTGCTGCGGGTCCTTCCAGGCGCGTTCGGGGAAGAGGGCGTACTCGTCCGGACCCAAAATGTTGGAGAACCGCAGGCCGACGAACGGGATGCCGGACCAGGCGGCGAACTGCTCGGCCAGGGTCTCGCCGGTCACCTTCGACAGCGCGTATGAGGTGGTGGGGTAGGGGTAGTGGTCCTCGTCGACCGGGGCGTAGCGAGGCGGGGTGTCGAACGGCAGGCCGAGCGTGGTCTCGCTGGATGCCCACACCACCCGCCGCAGGCCGAGCCGTGTCGCCGCGTCGAACACGTGATAGTTCATGGCGGTGTTCGCCGTGAAGGTGGTGACCGGAGGGCGCAGGCCGGGCGCCGGGATGTTCGCGAGGTGGACCACCGCCTCCACGTCGTCACCGAGCACCTCGACCGTCTGCCCGTAGTCGGTCAGGTCGGCGCGCAGCACGGGTACGCCGAGGTCCGCGCTCGGCAGGGCGACGTCGGTGGCGAGGACGTCGTAGCCGTGCGCGAGCAGTTCGGCCACGGTCGCGCGGCCGGCGCGGCCGCTGGCTCCGGTGACGCAGATCCGGGTCATGGGCGCAGGACCTCCGGGGGTGATCTCGACGGCTGAGCGGCCCCATCATCGCGCGACATCCCCTGGCTGACCAGGCCGCGCCGGCACCCCGGATCGGCGCCGGTGCGGCACTCACATCAGCCTCACCGGCCCGCTGACCGGCAGCCGAGCTGAAGGGGTCAGGCCGTGCGCGCGATCGCCAGTTCTTTCGCGAACCAGTCGATGGTGGTCGCGAGCCCCTCCCGCACCGATATCCGCGGCTCCCAGCCGAGCTCCTCGCGGGCCAGCGTCGTGTCGGGGCGGCGCACGGCCGGGTCATTGTCCGGCCGCTCGACGAACCGGATCCGCGAGGTGGAGCCGGTCAGCTCGATGACGAGCCTGGCGAGGTCGAGCATCGACATCTCGTGCGGGCCGCCGATGTTCATCGGCCCCGGGCGACCGGACTCCGCGAGATCGAGGATGCCGCGCACGGTGTCGTCGACGTGACAGATCGAGCGGGTCTGCGAGCCGTCCCCGGTGACGGTGAGCGGCTCTCCGGTCAGCGCCTGCCGGATGAAGGTGGGGATTGCCCGCCCGTCGTCGGGGCGCATCCGCGGACCGTAGGTGTTGAAGATGCGCACGATCGCCGTGTCGAGGTCGCAGGTGTGGTGGAAGGCCCGGGTGAGCGCTTCGGCGTACCGCTTGGCCTCGTCGTACACACTGCGCGGCCCGATCGGGTTCACGTTGCCCCAGTACGTCTCGCGCTGCGGATGCTCTTGGGGGTCGCCGTAGACCTCCGAGGTCGAGGCGAGGACGAACCTCGCCCCCTTCTGCCCGGCCAGTTCCAGCGCGTGCCGGGTGCCCTCGCTGCCGACGGTCAACGTCTGCAGCGGCAGCCGCAGGTAGTCCGCGGGTGACGCGGCCGAGGCGAAGTGGAAGACGTAGCCGATCGGGCCGGCCACGTGGACCGGCTCGGTCAGGTCGCGGTGCAGGAACTGGAAGTCCTTGCG
>CALAED010000310.1 GCA_937891035.1 uncultured Thermomonosporaceae bacterium
GAGCACGCGACGAGGGAAGGTCGCGCGGAGAGCGTGCCGAGCGCTGAGCGGGGGGCACTGTGAAGGAGGATTCCGAGGGGCTGCCGGAGCGCACCGCGCAGCGCGCCGCCGGTCCACATCGCGCCCAGCACTGCCTGCTGTTCGCGGTGGACGTCGCGGGCTTCACCGACGTCAAACGCGACGACGAGGTGCAACTGGCGATCCGCGCCGCGCTGTACGGGCTGCTCATCAAGTCATTCGACGACGCGGACCTGCCGTGGGACCAGTGCCTGCACGAAGATCGCGGCGACGGGATCCTCGTCATCATCCCGGCCAAGATGCCTTCGGCCGCCGTCGTGGACCCGCTGCTGGGCCACATCCGCGCCGGGCTGCGCCGCCACAACCGCCTCGCCAGCGACGCCGCCGCGTTCCGGTTGCGCGTCGCCGTCCACATCGGCGAGGTGCACAGCGACGCCCACGGCCTGGCGGGGGTCGCCGTCAACCATCTGTTCCGGCTGCTCGACGCCCCGGTGCTCAAGCACACGCTCGCCGGCGCCCAGACCGACGTGGCGCTCATCGTGTCCGACTACTTCTACGACAGCGTCCTGCGGCACGGTCCCGGCATGATCGACCCCGCCGCGTACCGGCCGGTCACCGTCGAGGTCAAGCGGACCCAGGCGCGCGGCTGGATCCACCTACCCGGCGTCCCGCCGGCGCTCGCGGACCGCGCCGGCCTCGCGGCGGCCGCACCGGACGGCCCCGGCCCGCGGGACCTGTACGGCACGGTGTCGCGGCCGCCGGCGGCGCCGGCCCAGGGTTTCGTGTTCCTCGGTCCCACGACCATCCACGGCGATGCCGTCGCCGGAGACAAGATCAAGATCGTCGGTGGGAAGGACGCCGATGAGTCGACGAGGTGAGACGGGTGGAGCGGCCTAAAAGGCCGGCCGCCTTTACGTTGTAGATTATCTCCGGTGGCGGCGGTAACCGGCCCTGCTTCGCCAGTTCACCCCGGCTCCCACGCCGGCCATGTGCAGGGCGAGGAACAGCAGCCCCAAGAGCATGAGCGTGGTGTTGTTCAAGGCGTCGGTCGAGACATCGCCCAGGTCGAACAGCAAGGCGATGACGAAGACTATGGCGGCGACGACGGCCAGCATGGTGACCTCCGGTCGAGTACGTGCGGACTGAAGAGGAAGGGGACATGGACGTGCTGGGGGTTGCCGGGACGATCCATTCCAAACCAGCGGGCGAATTGCGGTCCGCCCTTTACGCCGTAGCACGTCCGTAAATGATCACCGACCGTGAGGGCGCGCGGCCGGTCAGCCGACCGACGTGTACGCGACCACGCCGCGGCGCATGGCGTCCATCGCCTGCCTGGCGGTCTCGGCGAGGCCGTCGGGGCCCGGCGAGGCGTCGGCGATCTGGCCGAGCAGGTCGAGGAGCTGTTTGACCGCGCGGACGAAGTCGCCCGCGGTCAGGTCGGTCTCCCCGAGCACGTCCTCGAGGCGATGCCCGCCGGCCCAGCGGTAGGCGGCCCAGGCGAAACCCAGGTCGGGTTCTCGCAGGAACGAGACCCTGTTGTCCTTTTCGATCGTGTCGAGTTCGCCCCACAGCCGGACCATGGCGGCCAGCACGTCCTGCGACCGGCCGGGTGGGGTACGCGGCGGCGCCGCGTCGTCGGGCTGGCGCGACTCGTACACCAGCGCCGACACGCAGGCCGCCAGCTCGGCCGGGGACAGCCGCGCCCACAAGCCGGCACGCAGGCACTCGGCGGTGAGCAGATCGAGTTCGGAGTAGATCCGCGCCAGCCGCCGCCCCTCAGCTGTCACCATGTCACCGTCGAGATAGCCCAGCTGTTCGAGCACGGCGCAGACCCGGTCGAAGGTTCGGGCGATGACCTGGGAGCGGCTTTCGACCTGGCGGCGCAGCCCGGCGGTCTCGCGCTCCAGCCGGAAGTATCGCTCGGCCCACCGGGCGTGGTCCTCGCGATCCGGGCAACTGTGGCAAGGGTGCCGCCGCAGGTCGGCGCGCAACTTGGCGATCTCCCCCTCCGTGCCGTCCGCGGCCGCGCCGGCTCCGCGCTCCCCCGGCCGCCCTGCCGTGCCGGGCGGCCGGTCGCCGATCTTGTTCCGCAGCGTGGACGCCAGGTCACGGCGATGCTGCGGGGAACGGGGGCTGAACCACTGCGGGATGCGGACCCGCTCGATCGGTTCGACCGGCGTCGGAAAGTCCAGCACCGACAGCCGCTTGACCTGCCGGTTGATGGTGAGGACCAGCGGCGCCGGGCCATCCGAGCGGCGCGCGAGACCCGCGTCGAGCACCACGGCGACCCCCGCCCGGCGACCACCCGGAACCATGATCACA
>CALAED010000311.1 GCA_937891035.1 uncultured Thermomonosporaceae bacterium
ACCGGGCCGTGTGGCCGGAGATGCTGGCCGCGCTGCGCGAGACCGGCTGGCGCAATTACTCGCTCTTCCTCCGCGATGACGGGCTGCTCGTCGGCTACCTGGAAACCGACGACTTCCCGGCCGCGCTCGACGGCATGGCCCGTACCGACGTCAACGCACGCTGGCAGGCGGAGATGGCGCCGTTCTTCGAAGACCTCGACGGGCGCCGCCCCGACCAGGGCCTGCGGACCCTGACCGAAGTGTTCCATCTCGACTGACGAAACTCGGGGATCCCCATGACGACAGATACGGCTCAGGTCAAGGCGGCCCTGCGGCGGCAGCGGATCGAGACCCCCTCGTGGGCGTACGGAAACTCCGGCACCCGCTTCAAGGTGTTCGCGCAGCGCGGCGTGCCGCGCACCCCGCAGGAGAAGATCGACGACGCCGCCCAGGTGCACCGGTTCACCGGCGTGGCGCCGAGCGTGGCGCTGCACATCCCCTGGGACCGCGTCGACGACTACGCCGCGCTGGCCGCCTACGCCCGCGATCGCGGCGTACGGCTCGGCGCGATCAACTCCAACGTCTTCCAGGACGACGACTACATGCTGGGCAGCGTCACCAACCCCGACCCCGCCGTCCGCCGGAAGGCACTCGACCACCTGCTCGAGTGCGTCGACATCATGGACCTCACCGGGTCGGACACCCTCAAGCTGTGGTTCTCCGACGGCACCAACTACCCGGGCCAAGACGACATCCGGGCCAGGCAGGACCGGCTCGCCGAGGCGCTCGCCGCGGTGTACGAACGGCTCGGCGACGGCCAGCGGGTCCTGCTCGAGGACAAGCTGTTCGAGCCGGCCTTCTACGCCATGGACGTGCCGGACTGGGGCACGGCGTACGCGCACTGCGTGCGGCTCGGCCCGAAGGCGCAGGTGGTCGTCGACACCGGCCACCACGCGCCCGGCACCAACATCGAGTTCATCGTGGCGTTCCTGCTGCGGGAGGGGAAGCTCGGCGGGTTCGACTTCAACTCGCGGTTTTACGCCGACGACGACCTCATGGTCGGCGCGGCCGACCCGTTCCAGCTGTTCCGCATCATGCACGAGGTCGTCAAGGCCGGAGGTCTTGATGCTGGAAAGAACGCGCGAAGCTCGGTTGACGGGGGGGTGCGCGCGGGGCCGGAGTCCCCCCACGGGGTGGCCTTCATGCTCGACCAATGCCACAACATCGAGCCAAAGATCCCCGGGCAGATCCGCTCGGTGCTGAACGTGCAGGAGGCCACCGGCAAGGCGCTCCTCGTCGACGCCGCGGCGCTGCGCAAGGCGCAGGACGCCGGCGACGTGCTCGGCGCGAACGCCGTGTTCATGGACGCCTACAACACCGACGTACGGCCGTTGCTCGCCGATCTGCGCGCCGACATGGGTCTCGACCCCGACCCGATCGCCGCCTACCACCGCTCCGGTTACTTCGAGAAGATCACCGCCGAACGCGTCGGCGGTCAGCAGGCCGGATGGGGAGCTTGAGGACACCGCCATGACCCACGAACCCGCGCGTTCCCCGCTCACCCCACCCGCGGAGCGCTCCCGGTTGACCGATTTGCACCGTCCGTCCCGGTTGTCCTGGGCGTCCGGGCCGTCCGGGCCGTCGCGGCCGTCCCGGCGGCACCTGCTGTCCGCGACCGCCGTACTCGGCGGCGCCGCGCTCACCGGGGTACTGGCCGCCGGCCGGGCGTCGGCCGGTGCGGGCCGGGCCGCTGCGGCACCCGGGCCGGGCCCGGCCGTGACGCGGCTCGGCGACACGGTCCTCGACCCGGCGGCGATCTACTTCGTGTCGTTCGACGGGCTGGTCAACAACGAATCGTTCCAGCTGAACGGCATCGTCACGCACGCCGGTCATCAGTACACCGCGTGGTACACCGCGGACCGCACCGCGATCCTCGCCCGGCGGCGGCTGCCGGCCGGCGCCTGGCAGACCCTGCGGCTGCCGCATCGGCTGAGCGCCGACGACTCGCACAACGTCATCTCGCTCGGCATCTCGCCGGCCGACGGACGGCTGCACGTGGCGATGGACGTCCACAACACGACGATCTTCTACACGAAGTCGATCCCCGGCCTGGTGACGCGGCCGGCCGCCCACGCCTGGACGGCCGCCGCCTTCGGGCCTATCCAGCGAACCCTCGACGGCGTCGGCCTCGGCGGCATCAGCTATCCGCAGTTTTTGCTCACCCCGGAGGGCAGGCTGCAGTTCAGCTTCCGTACGGGCGGCTCCGGCAACGGGACGAACGAGCTCGCCGAGTACGCGGGCGGCGCGTGGACGCGGCTCGGCAAGTGGTCGGCCGCCACCGGCGTGTTCACTCACAACGGCGTGACCAGCACCACCCGGAACATGTACATCCACGGCCTGACCTACGGGCGCGGCGGCCGGCTGCACGCCGCGTTCACCTGGCGGGAGGGCAACCTCGGCGTGCTGTGCGACCCCGGCGGCCTGTCCAACCACGACACCGG
Organism: uncultured Thermomonosporaceae bacterium; assembly: GCA_937891035.1. Taxonomy (GTDB): domain Bacteria; phylum Actinomycetota; class Actinomycetes; order Streptosporangiales; family Streptosporangiaceae; genus CALAED01. The sequence goes on from CALAED010000311.1 coordinate 2,481, forward strand.
CTACGTCTACAGCGACGATCGCGGCCGGACGTGGCGCAACGGCGCCGGCACGGTCGTCGGCACCACGGGCGGCGCCACGCTGGTCTCGATCGACTCGCCGGGGCACGTCGTCGATCCGCTCGACGTCGACCGGGCGTTGATGAACCAGGAGAGCCAGGCCGTCGACGCCGCCGGCCGGCCACACGTGATCATCAGCTACGTGCCGGCGGCGTCCCTGGCGTGCGTGACGTCGTACGCGGCCCAGCGCACCCAGTTCGCGCGGACCTTTCACCTGCACCTCGACGCCGCCGGGACGTGGCGCAAGACGGAGATCCAGATCGCGCCGAACGCCACCGGCCGGTCCCGGCTGGTCTTCGACCGCTGGGACAACGCGTACGTGGTGATGCCCTTCGGCCGGATCGTCGCCGCCAGCGCTCGCAGCGGCTGGACCGACTGGTCGTCGTTGTTCGACGCTGCCGGGCTCAACTGCTTCGGCGAGGTCGTCGTCGACTATCCGCGGGTGGCCGCGTCGGGGGTGTTGTCGGTGCTCTACCAGGAGGCGTCCACGGGAACGACGCCGTCGCCGATCCACGTGATCGACTTTCGGCTGGGAGGGTAGCTCGATGTCCTCGACTCCACCCGAGGTGGAGCAACTGCTCGCCCGCGCCCACACGCTGGGAGCGGATCCGCGCAACACCAACTACGCGGGGGGCAACGTCTCGGCCAAGGGCGTGGTCACCGACCCGGTGACCGCCGACGACGTTGAGCTCATGTGGGTGAAGGGGTCGGGCGGCGACCTCGGCACGCTCACCGAGTCCGGCCTCGCCGTGCTCAGGCTGGATCGGCTGCGCGCGCTCGTCGACGTCTACCCGGGCGTCGAACGCGAGGATGAGATGGTGGCCGCGTTCGACTTCTGCCTGCACGGCCTGGGCGGGATGGCGGGGTCCGGAAGAGCGGGGCGCGGCGCGGCGCCGAGCATCGACACCGCCATGCACGGACTGGTCGACGCCGCGCACGTCGACCATTTGCACCCCGACTCCGGCATCGCCGTCGCCACCGCCGCCGACGGCCCGGAGCTGACCCGGCGGATCTTCGGCGAGCGGGTGGCGTGGGTGCCCTGGCGGCGGCCCGGCTTCCAGCTCGGCCTGGACATCGCCGCCATCAAGAACGACAATCCGCGCGCCATCGGGGTGATCCTCGGCGGCCACGGCAGCACCGCCTGGGGCGCCACCAGCGAGGAGTGCCAGGCCAACTCGCTCGAGATCATCCGTACCGCGGAGCGCCACATCGCCGCGCACGGCCGGCCGGCCCCGTTCGGTCCGGTGGTTCATGAGACGTTGCCGCCGGCGGAGCGGCACGCCCGGGCGGCCGCGCTCTTCCCGCTGCTGCGCGGGCTCGCCTCGACCGACCGCGCGCAGGTGGGGCACTACACCGACACGCCGGACGTGCTGGACTTCGTCGCCCGGGCCGAGCACCCGCGGCTGGCCGCGCTCGGCACGTCGTGCCCCGACCATTTCCTCCGTACGAAGGTGCGGCCGATGGTGCTCGACCTGCCGCCGGACGCGCCGCTCGACGACGTACGGGAGCGGCTGCGCGAGCTGCACGCCGCCTACCGGGAGGAGTACGCCGATTACTACCGGCGGCACGCGGGCCCGAACTCGCCGCCCATGCGCGGCGCCGACCCGGCGGTCGTGCTCATGCCCGGCGTCGGCATGTTCAGCTTCGGCGCCGACAAGCAGACCGCGCGGGTCGCCGGCGAGTTTTACGTCAACGCGATCCACGTGATGCGCGGCGCCGAGGCGCTGTCGTCGTACGCCCCGATCGACGAGGCGGAGAAGTTCCGCATCGAGTACTGGGAGCTGGAGGAGGCCAAACTGCGCCGCCGGCCGGCGCCCAGGCCGCTGGCCACCCGGGTGGCCGTGGTGACCGGCGGCGGCTCGGGCATCGGGGCCGCGACGGCGCGCCGGCTCGCGGCCGAAGGCGCGTGCGTCGTGGTCGCCGACCGCGACGTCGCGGCGGCTGAGAAGGTCGCCGGACAGATCGGCGACCGGCAGCGGGCGCACCGGCTGTCCGACGTGGCCCTCGCCGTCGCGGTGGACGTCTCCGCCGAGACGCAGGTCGCCGCGGCGGTGCGGGCGGCCGTGCTGGCGTACGGCGGGGTCGATCTGATCGTCAACAACGCCGGTCTCTCGGTCTCGAAGTCGCTGCTCGAGACCACGGCCGAGGACTGGGACCGGCAGCACGACGTCATGGCGCGCGGCTCGTTCCTCGTCTCGCGCGAGGCCGCCCGCGTCATGATCGAACAGGGCATGGGCGGCGACATCGTCTACATCTGCTCCAAGAACGCCGTCTTCGCCGGGCCGAACAACGTGGCGTACGGGGCGGCGAAGGCCGATCAGGCGCATCAGGTCAGGCTGCTGGCCGCCGAGCTGGGGGAGCACGGCATCAGGGTCAACGGCGTCAACCCCGACGCCGTCGTGCGCGGCTCGGGCATCTTCGCGGGCGGCTGGGGCGCCCAGCGGGCCGCCGTCTATGGCGTCCCCGAGGAAGAGCTCGGCGAGTTCTACGCGCGGCGCACCCTGCTGGGGCGTGAGGTGCTGCCCGAACACGTCGCGGCCGCCGTCTTCGCCCTGACCGGCGGCGACCTCACCCACACCACCGGAATCCACATCCCCGTCGACGCCGGCGTCGCCGCCGCCTTCCTGCGATGAACGGCACATCGGCGGCCGGCGGCGCCGCGCGCCTGCTGGGCAAGCGCTTCCCCTTTAACTTCCGACGCACGAGGCAGGGAAAGGCAGACCACACTCATGAGATCCCGACTCCTCCTCACCGCCGTCGCGTGCGCCCTGGCGGGCGCCCTCGCCGCCCCGGCGAGCGCGACGGCGACCGCGGGCGCGGACGCGCCGGCGAACGCGGTCGCCGGGCACGCGCCGCAGGCGCCGACGGACCTGACCGTCGGCGACCAGACCAGACCGCTGTCGGTGGAGGGCGCGCCCGTCTTCGGCTGGCGGCCCCGCGACATCGACCCGGGCGAGGCGCAAAGCGCCTACCAGATCCGGGTCGCAGCCGGGAGGCAGGCCGTCTGGGACAGCGGCAAGGTGGCCTCGTCCCAGCAGTCTTATGTCCCGTACCGCGGACCGGCCCTGGCGCCCGGTGAGAGCTACACCTGGACCGTCCGTACCTGGGACAAGACGGGCAAGGCCTCGCCGTGGGCGCGGCCCGGCTCGTTCGACACCGGTCTTGCCGACGCGGACTGGCAGGCGAGTTGGATCCGCCGTACCACCGCCGAGCCCGACGACTACACCCTCGCCCGCAAGGAGTTCACGGTCGGCGCCGGCCCGGTCGTGCGGGCGCGCGTCTACATCGCGGCCTACCAGCAGTACGAACTGCACGTGAACGGCCGGCTCGTCGACCAGGGCCCGGCCTTCAACTACCCGGACGACGGTTACTACAAGGCGGTCGACGTCACCCGGCTCATCGCGGCCGGGCGGCCGAACGCGGTGGGCGCGATCGTCCACTACTACGGGTCCGGCCAGGGACGCCCGGCGGCCCAGCCCGGGCTGCTCGCCCGCATCGTCGTCGACCACGCCGACGGCACCCGCCACGTCGTCGTCACCGACGGCTCCTGGCGCGTCGCCCGAGGGCCGTGGCAGACCGCGCCGCGGCGCAACGGCGACGGCCGCGACTGGGTGGAGTTCATCGACGGACGGGCCGAGCCGCTGGGCTGGGACCGGCCCGGCTTCGACGCCTCGTCGTGGGCGGCGCCGCAGGTCGTCGGCACCCATCCGGCCGGCGTCTTCACCCACCTGCAGGACCAGGAGACCGATCTGGCGCACCGCACCGTGCGGCCGGCGAAGGTGACCACCCTGCCGTCCGGCTCGGTCGTCGCCGACTTCGGGGTGATCATCCCGGCGATTCCCGTCGTACGGTTCAGGAACGGCGAAAGCGGCCGCGTCGTGCCCATGACGGCCGGTTACCTGCT
>CALAED010000312.1 GCA_937891035.1 uncultured Thermomonosporaceae bacterium
CAGCTCAACGCAAGTGTCTCCGCCGTTAGAGCTTCGGGTGGACTTTCGCCAGTTCAACTTTTCCATTCTTCGGCTACCTTCAAAATGAGCTTAATGGATTCGTCTTTGTGCAGAGCGTCCGATCTCAGGAGCTCCCACATGCGATGGATCTTCGCCAGCGCTTCCTTGTCTTCGACCACCTCGCCGGTGACCGCGTTGTCCAGATAGAGGACCTCGTTGCCGCCGTCGAAGCTGGCGATGACGAACGGCCCATTGATTTTGGCGCACGCGTCCGCCGCCAGCGGAAGGATGTGGATGCGGATATGACTCCGCCGCGCCAACTCCCCCAGATGCATGAGCTGCTCGTACATGATGGCGGCGTCGCCCACCTTTCGGTGGAGCACGCTCTCGTCCAAAAGCGCCACTAAGATCGGCGGATTTTCGTCGTCCAGGATTTTTTGGCGTGCCAGTCGTGCGGCGACCTCTCCCTCAGTTGACAGTACGGTCTGTGCGTAGCGCTCGGTCTGGAGCAGCCCGGGGACCAGCGATGGCTGGAAAGACAGTAATTGGGTGGCCTGCTCTTCGATTTGGATCCACTTGTCGAGCCACTCGTGCGCCACCTCGCGGGGGACCCAGTTCTTCAGCGACCACGCCAGGCGACCCTTCGTCCCCAGCCGCTCTTCGCAGCGGGCGAGATCTTCGAGCTTGGGCGTGCGCTTCCCGGTCTCCCACATTCCTATCAGACTGGGTGAGAGATACGCATCCTTCGCGAGGGTGGCCTGACTCAGCCCGGCCTCTTCTCGCGCACGAGCCAATTCCTTACCCCATAGCTCGAGTGCGGTGTCGCGTCTTGGCGCCATTTGATCTCTCACAATGTGATGTGACGGGGACTCGGGTCTTCACGCGGTGTAGCGAATGTGGTAGCGCTTCTCAGCCTAACTCCGGCGCGCCAGTCTGGTGAAGCGATTACAGACAGGTAGTGGAGTGCGACGATGAGCGACAGCGACAAGCTTGCGGCCCTGTCCGCGGACTGGCCCGACTGGCAGATCTTCCGTTCCCGGCACGGGCAGTACTGGTGTGCGCGGTACCGCCATCGGATCCCCGCGGACCTGCTGCTCAGCGGCCGTGATCATCCCCATGCCACCGTCATCGCCGACGGCCCGCACGATCTTGCGGCCGAACTGGCAAAACAGCCCACGCTCAACGAGAGGAACGGCAAGCGATGACCACGCACGCCGATGTCAGCAATCAGGAACAACTGCTCGCCACGGCTACGGAGTTGCAGACCATGGCCGACCTCATCGGGAAATACCCGGCCGAGGCGCAACTCATCATGGCGGCGCTCGAAGATGGGCTGACGCTCGGTCCCATGCGGATGATGGACGAAAGGCCGGCCCGGTGACCGAAGTAACGACCGGCGCACCTCCTATCGCTACCGACCCCCGGGAAATAGCCCGGCGGATCGAATACCGACTGCGCCCGTGGTGGGTCGTATGGTATGGCCGATCCACCGGACACTATTGGGCAATGGCCACATGGGTGTCCGGCCTGCACAGCATGCTTTCCGCCCCGGGACCAAACGGCCTTTATGCGGCAATTACCGCTTTTGAAATGCTCCACCCCAAGCCAGGGGACAGGCGCGCCGGAGCCGGGTCATTGATCGTCACGGACGCGCTGGTCGGCGAGCCGTAGGACATCCTTGATCGGGCCGCAGACGTCACAGCGCCAGATCCGAATCGTCCCGTCGTCGTATGTGGTGAGCAGCCGTCCGCCGGCCATGAAGTCGATGTTCTCCGCGGAGATGCCGTGGTCGCGGAACACCAATGGCTCGCCGTCCCCCGTACTGCGCCAGATGCGGACGGTGTGGTCGGCCGCGGTGGTCGCCACGAGCCACCCGTCCGCTCTGACGGCGACGCTGCGCACCCGGCCCTGGTGACCTTGCAACATCACCGGGTGCCGGAGCTCCGCCGGGTTTGCCAGCATGATGTCGCGGACGTCCTTTCCTTGGCGCGCTATCGGTTGGCCGTCCGCTCCGATCACCAACACGATCCCCAGCCCTCTGTGCTGCCGCCACATGCCGGGCTCGTTGTTGAACAGACGAATCATCCGGCTGGTCACGCGGGCCCGCCAGCTCGTCATCGGCGGCGCGGACGGGGTTGGCTCGGTGAAATCCGAAGCGGGGTTCGAGAAGGTGTTCGGGATGATGGGCTCCAGGACCGGACCACTGTTGTTCCGGAAGGCGTTCCAGCGAAAGAGGCTGGAGAAACTGAGCGTGACCACCTGCCGGCCATCGCGGGTGAACGTCAAACCCTGGACGCCCTGCGGACCTCCGCGCAGCGTTATCGGCTCGCCGGTCCCGTCGGCATTCCAGATCCGGATGGTGCCGTTCTCCCCGACGGCCGCGACGCGATCGCCGTCGGGACTGAACGCCACGCCGAACATGCGACCGGCATGGCCGGCCAAGACGATCGCCTTGCCTGTGCCGTCACTGTTCCAGACCCGTACCGTTCCGTCCTCGCCCGCGCTGGCGATTTTTCGGCCGTCTTGACTCGCCGTGGCGTCCCAGACGGGACCGGCATGGCCGCGCAGGACGACCGGGTCGCCGCTGCCCCGCACGTCCCACAACCGCGTGATCCCTTCGGCGCCGCCACCGGCCACACTCCCTCCGTCGGGCGCGAACGCGACCGTCGACACCTCGCCGAGGGCATCACCCAGGACCAAGGGAGCGGCTGTGGCGCCGGCATCAGTGGCGTCCCAGACCTGGACGGTGCCGTCGCGTCCGCCGCTGGCGAGCCGCCGCCCATCGGGACTGAACGCGACGCTCTCCACGGCATCGATGTGTCCGTGCAGGGCACGTGACGTGCCGCCGCCAGTGACGGGCCAGATCCGGATGGTGCCGTCTTCGTCGCCGCTGGCGAGCCGCCGCCCGTCGGAGCTGAACCCGACGGTCTCGACCGAGCTTTCGTGGCCGGACAGGATGACCGGCGGGCGGCCGGATCTGGCGCGGTCCCAGATCCGGATGGTGCCCTCGCTGCCGCCGGCGGCGACGTACCGCCCGTCTCCGCTGACCGCCACGGTCAGCGCCCGGCCTGGAAACCTGCCCAGGACGGCTGACTTGTTGCCGCGTGCGGCCCAGTCCCACGCACGTACGGTGCCGTCACTGCCCGCACTGTACAGCCACCGCCCGTCCGCGCTGACCGCGATGCTCCACGCCTTGTCGTACGTCTTGCCGAACCGCAAGGGGGCGACGCTTGGGGGACGCGACAGATCCCAGACGTTGATGGTCCCGAAACCGTCCACGGCGGCCAGGTATCGACCGCTCGGGTGGAAGACCGGAGGCCGCGCTCCGCCGTCGATGTGCCCGAGCACCCGGCGCCCGGCCACCTCCTTCCGGGTCAGGTCGTACATGGCGATCAACTGTTCATCCTGGACGACCAGCCACCGTCCGTCCGGGCTGAAGGCGAGCCCCGTGACGGCATGGCCCGGCGGGCCGACGGTGCGGCTGAGACCGGCCTCCAGGGTCGCCTGCCGCAGCATGTCCTCAACCTGCGACGTGGCCTTGATCTCATATGCCCGCCGGGCCAAGCGGATCGCTTCAACGGGGTCGGTCGGCAGCTGGCTGCGGGCTGACGCGATCAACTGCCAGGTAATGGCCAGATCTCGCTCGTCGGTTGCCCGTACGGCCTGTACCAGCGCGGTTGCGGCCAGCACGCTCATCGCCGTCAACGCGGCGAGCAGGCCGGTCGCCGCGAGCCGGATCCGGCGGCGCCTGGCGCCGTGTTCGTGGACCTGCCGTCGGCGGCTGACCGATAAGAACGTACGTTCCAGGGAATTGAGTCGCTCCAAGTTGTGATGGGCCCAGGCCGCCAGCCGTGCCCCCCGGTACAGAAGCCCATCGTCCTTGCCGTGCTGATCCCACTCGACCGCGGCCTCGGTGAGCCGCCGGTGGGCACGCAGCAGCTCGCGGTCGTCGGCGAGCCAGCCGCGCAGCCGGGGCCAATGCCGGATGATCGCCTCATGCGCCACCTGCACCTCGTGGTCGCCAAGGGTGAGCAGCCGGGCCGCGGACAGCCGTTCCAGCACTGTCGTCACCGCGGTGCTGTCGGGGCCGCTCAGCAACTCCGTCATCGGAACGCGGCGGCGGGTGTCCTCGGTGCCCTCCCCGAGCGCGGTCAGCCGCAGGAACACTTGGTGGGCGATCCGCTGCTCCTCGGGAGCCAATCCGGCGAAGACGCGCTCCGCGGTCTGCGCGATCCCGCCTTGGATGCCGCCCGCACCACGGTACGCGGCCAGCGTCAGGACATCGGTCTTACGGCGCCGCCATGTCTCCAGAAGCGTGTGGGAGACCAGCGGCAGCGCGCCGGGCTCACCGTGGGCATCGGCGACGATGACCTCGACCAGCGCTCGCTCGGTCTTCAGGCCCGCGTGCGCGGCGGGGCCGGTCACCACTTCCCGCAGCTCGTCGTCGCTCATCGTTCCCACAAGCAGCTGCCGGTCGTACAGTGCGGTCACCAGCGCCGGATACTCCGCACATCGGGCATAGAAATCGGCGCGCATGCCCAGCACCACGCGGCAGGCCGCGTCGTCCCGCCCGGCATCGCCATCGGCGGCGGCGAGCAGGCAGTCGATGAAGCAAGCCCGCTCAGCGGCGTCCCGGCAGAGGGTGAAGACCTCTTCGAACTGATCGACGACAAGCACGACACCGGGCATCCGCGTCTTGACGGGCGACGCCTGGCGGAGCATCAGCCGGACGCACCGCGGCTCGGCCCGCAAGTCCTCGCGAATCGACCTGGCCGAGGCTTTGATGACGGTCGCCAGCGCGGTGGCCAGCGCCTCGACCGGATGGTCTCCCGGAGTGAACAGCAGCACCGGCCAGTCGGCCGAGCCGGGGATCGCCCCGCGTTCGAGCGCCGGCAGCATCCCCGCGCGGAGCAGCGACGACTTGCCGCTGCCCGACGGGCCGAACACCGCCATGAACGACACCCTCGACAGCCGTTCCATCAGCTGCTCGACCAGCCGCCGCCGGCCGAAGAACCACTCCGCGTCGGCAGGCCCGAAGGTGGCCAGCCCCCGATAGGGCGCCGCCGCCAGGTCCTCCTTCTCGATCGGGTTCGCCGCTGACAGCTCCTCGGCGACCTCGCGCCACCGAGCCGCCCAGGCCTGACGGTCTCCCCCGCACGCCTCCACATAGGCCAGCGTCACCTGCAGCGAAGGAAAAACCTTGCCGCCCGCCGCCTCGGCCAAGGTCGCCACCGAGTAGTGCGCCCGCCGCGCCAGCTCTCGGTACCCCGGCCGCCCTGTCGCATCTCGCAGGCGCCGTAACTCGACGGCGAAACGCTCCACCGGCCCTTTGTCCGGATCGACCGCGCGCTCAGGCCTTCCCATGATCCACCCCGTCGACATTCGACTATTGATCTTTTCGAATCGTCATATTTGATGATAGATCAGGCGAATCGACCGAACCAGATAACCAACGAGAGGAGCGGTGCACTCACCCGCGATGACCGAGAAAGTCGTTTTCACATGTGGTTTGGCAGGCGGTATATGAGCCGTGTGTCATGGCCTGACAATGCCGGGCCGCAGGCGCTATCCCGCCCTCGGCCAAGGTCGGTCGGCACCGTCATGAACTGCGACAACGTACCGGCCGAGAGGCGACAGAACCCTCGCGCGGCCCCGGATTATGTCCATCGTTGTTTGTCTGGGCGCCCGACATCCTTCCAGACAACCAAAACCAGGCTAGACCTATGTGCATGGCCCGACCACAACGACCTATCTCAAGCAGGAATGGCGAGGAGCGTACCTGTCGGCCGGGGGTAAGCCGACACGCTCCACCACGGAGTGCCGGACGCCATCCTGCGCACAGCCGAGGGATCTCCTGGGCGGAATTCACGGCTGAGATGGTGGAGGCGGTGTCCCCACAATCCCCGCAGGGGGTCAAGGGGCGAGTGGGGACACCGCCACGGCGAGCGCCGGCGACGATGCAGTCCGCCCAACCGACCTGCGATGCGCACCGGCCGGCGAGGAATACACCGAACGGCTGTGCGCACGGGCCCCCATCCTGCCCACGATGAGGGGATCTCCTGGGTCACGTGACGCCAGGAGTGACGTGGCGGTGCTCCCTCGCCCCCTAGGAAGCCTGAGAGTTGGGAGCACCGCCACAGTGGGCGCGCCTCGACACGCGCCCACGACGGGGTGACAAGATGCGAGAACATCGGCACGGGCGCTCACCGACGTGGCCGGCAGCCGATCACGGGGCTGCCGGCCACCCGCCACACCCACGAACCGCCGCGCAGGGGAATGTGCCCGACGGCATCGGCCGCGCCGCGGCCCCCGCGGTCGCCCCCGACCAGCCGTCGTCGCCTCTTGCTCGTGCCGATGTCTGCGCAGGTAGGGACGATGCGGCCGTCTCGAAACCGCCCCCCGGCACAGCAAGGTGGCGCCGCAACATGCACAATCGTGGGTGCATCG
>CALAED010000313.1 GCA_937891035.1 uncultured Thermomonosporaceae bacterium
CGGAGTCGGACGCGGAAAGCCCCGCGGCGGGCGCCGCCGGGCACACCGGCGGCTGACCACGCCGGCCTGGCGTCAGATCTGGACGCGATCCTCGACTGCCTTGACGATCTCGGCGACCGCTTCGGCGATGGGTACGCCGTTTTTTTGCTCGCCGTCGCGGTAGCGGAACGACACGGCGTCCTTGGCCACGTCCTCGTCGCCGGCCAGCAGCATGTAGGGGATCTTCAGCTTCTGCGCGGTGCGGATCTTTTTTTGCATGCGGTCGGCGGCGGCGTCGACCTCGACCCTGATGCCGTGCTCACGCAGCCGGGCCGCGACCTTCTCCAGGTGCGGGACATGGTCGTCGGCGATCGGAATGCCCACCGCCTGGACCGGGGACAGCCACGGCGGCAGCGCGCCCGCGTAGTGCTCGAGCAAGATACCGAAGAACCGCTCGATCGACCCGAACAGCGCCCGGTGGATCATGACCGGGCGCCGGCGCGACCCGTCCGCCGCCTGGTACTCCAGCTCGAACCGATCCGGCTGGTTGAAGTCGACCTGAATGGTCGACAGCTGCCAGGACCGCCCGATGGCGTCCTTGGCCTGCACGGAGATCTTCGGGCCGTAGAAGGCGGCGCCGCCCGGATCATGCCGCAGCGCCAGACCCGACTCGTCGGCCGCCGCGCGCAGCGCCGCGGTGGCCTCGGCCCAGATCTCCTCGGTGCCGATGAACTTGTCGGACTCATCCCGGGTGGACAGCTCGAGGTCGAACTCGCTCAACCCGAAGTCGCGCAGGACGTTCAGCACGAAGGCGAGCAGACTCTTGATCTCATCGACCATCTGCTCCTCGGCGCAGTAGATGTGCGAGTCGTCCATGAGAAAGCCGCGCACGCGGGTGAGTCCGTGCACCACGCCGGACTTTTCGTACCGGTAGACGGCGCCGAGCTCGAACAGCCGCAACGGCAGCTCCCGGTAGGACCGACCGCGCGCCCGGAAGATCAGGTTGTGCATCGGGCAGTTCATCGGCTTGAGCCGGTACTCCACCCCGTCGAGCTCGAGGGGGGCGAACATGTCATCGCTGTACCACCGCAGGTGACCCGAGGTCTCGAACAGACCGCTCTTGGTGATGTGCGGAGTGGTGACGAAGTCATAGCCCGCCTCCTCGTGCCGCCGCCGCGAGTAGTCCTCGAGCACCTTGCGGACGATGCCGCCCTTGGGGTGGAACACCGGCAGGCCGCTGCCGATCTCGGCCGGGAAGGAGAACAGGTCGAGCTCGCTGCCCAGCCTGCGGTGGTCGCGCCGCTCGGCCTCGGCCAGCATCGCGAGGTGGGCGTCCTGGCGCTCACGCGACTCCCATGCGGTGCCGTAGATCCGCTGCAGCTGCGGGTTCTTCTCGCTGCCCCGCCAATAGGCGCCCCCGGTGCGCATGAGCTTGAAGGCGGGGATCATCTTGGTGGTTGGCAGGTGCGGGCCGCGGCACAGGTCGCGCCAGCGCCGCTCGCCGGTCTTGGCGTCGAGGTTGTCGTAGATGGTCAGCTCGCCGCCGCCGACCTCCACGCTCTCCTCTCCTCCCACGCCGCCTTTCAGCCCGATGAGCTCGAGCTTGTAGGGCTCGGCGGCCAGTTCGGCGCGGGCGTCGGCGTCGGTGACCACCCGCCGGGAGAACCGCTGCCCCTGCTTGACGATCTCACGCATGCGCTTTTCGATGCGCTTGATGTCGTCGGGGGTGAACGGCTCGGGGACGTCGAAGTCGTAATAGAAGCCGTCGGCCACCGGCGGGCCGATGCCGAGCTTGGCGGCCGGGAACAGCTCCTGCACCGCCTGCGCCAGCACGTGTGCGGTCGAGTGGCGCAAGATGGCGCGGCCGTCGGCGGAGTCGATCGCGATGGGCTCGATCACGTCACCGTCGCGCAGCGCGTGGTCCAGGTCGCGCGGCTCACCGTTGACGCGGACCGCGATCGCGTTGCCCGCCTCACCGAGGACGTCGCGCGCTGTGGCGCCCGCCGCCACCACCCGCTGGCTCCCGGCGAGGGTGACACGCTGCTCAGAGGAGGTGGACACGGGAACTCCCTGGTCGGATCGGCGCGGCTGGTCGCTGAGGTTCGATGCTATCGAGTGGCGTTCGTCGCCGGACGCTGCTGAGTCCATCGTTCGCTCCTGTCGTCGGGGAGCGGCCCCCGGACGCGGTGAGGCCCCGGGACCGCGCCCGGGGCCTCACACAACTGCTGAAAGTCAGGACATGTGAGTAGTCCGCCGGACCGCGTCCGGCGTCGACGTCTCGAACATTCCTGCCATGCGTTCATGGTAGCCGACACCCCTCGGCCGGCGCCGTAATATCTCGGGCGCGCGCCGGTCAAGGCGGGGACGATCGGCCGGAGGGGCGGGCCGACCGCACGTAGCGTGTCCGGCCATGCCAGGACACCATGACCGCGGCGTTCGGCGCCGCCCGGCCATCGTCGCCATCTCCGGCGTGGCCATGCTCGCCTCGCTCGCCGGGGCGTGCCTGGCCACGTCGCGGGCCATCGAACCGGGGACGGCCGACGGTCCGCTGCCGCCACCGCCGCCGAGCGGGCCGACGGCGCCGGCCGTAGGCCGGCCTCGTTCGTTCACCGTCGTCGCGACCGGCGACATCGCGCCCGCGGCGGCCGCCGCACCGGGCGCACCCGGCGCGCCGGGCGGCCGGCTCGACTACCGGCGCCCGCTCCGGCCGTTCCTGACGTTGATCGGCGGTGCCGACCTGGCCATCTGTCACCTCGCGACGCCGCTCCCGCCCACGTCTTCGCCGGCGGCGGCCGAGCTGGCCGGTCTTGGGTACGACACGTGCTCAACGGCGTCCGACCACGCGCTCGCGGCCGGGGCCGACGGCGTGACGCGCACCCTGGAGGGCCTGGACCGGGCGGGGCTGCGGCACACGGGCACCGCGCGTGGCGCCGCCGAGGCCGCGGCGCCCGCCATCGTGAACGTCAAGGGCGTCCGGGTGGCACAGCTGTCCTACGCGGCGGACCCCGCCCGCTCCCGGCCGCACCGCACGCAGCCGTGGCTGGCAAACCGGATGGACCCCCGCCGGATCGTGGCCGCGGCGCGGCGGGCCAAGCGGGCCGGCGCGCGGGTGGTGATCGTCAGCTTGCACTGGGGCCGGGAACATCGGCGCGCGGCCACGCCGGCACAGATCGCGCTCGCCCGCCGGCTGCTCGCGGCCGAGGACGTCGACCTGATCGTCGGACACGGCGCCGGCGTGGTCCAGCCGTTCGGCCGGGCGGTGGGCGGCAAGTACGTGGCCTACGGCCTCGGCCATCTCCTCACCGCGCCGCGCGGCGGCGCCGACGCGACGGCCGATGAGACGGGCGCTGGACCGGGCAATGGGGCGGGCGCGCACAACGAGGGCATCGTGGCGCGGTTCACCTTCACCCGCGGTGGCGGGGGCTGGCGGGTCACCCGGGTCGAGTACGTTCCGACCTATGC
>CALAED010000314.1 GCA_937891035.1 uncultured Thermomonosporaceae bacterium
CGGGAGGGGCGACGAAGCGGACGATGTGCATGGAGATCCTCGCTTTCGGTCGCGCTGCGGGTTTGATTGTGGGCTGGACTCGACAAGTCCAGCGGCCGCGATCATGCGCGCGATGTGCCAGGGGTGCCTGGGCCCGCGCCGCGGGCCGGTCGGCATGGTCGATGCCGTCGCCTGAAAGGGGCCCCTGATGATCGTAGTGAACACCGACCGGGCGCGGGCGCAAAGCCGCTTTCCGCCCAGTGGGTAAGTCAGGCCACCTTTTCGGAAGTATGCGGTCCGTTGGAACCCGCTCTGCCCGCTGATCTGGGCGTATGGTGAGGAATGCGCGGGTGCTCCGGCCCGAGGCTCCTGTCGAATCGGGGGTCTCCATGGTCATGGCAGGAGGGGAGGGGAGGCTTGTGCGGAACAACGGCATGCACGTCGAGCTGATCGGCATGGCACCCCATGACCACATCGGCTGGGTCTTCAGCGGGCCCGATCAGTTCGCGGTGTTGGCCAGGAAGTTCCTGAAAGACGGAGCGGCGATGGGCGAGCGGCTGATCTATGTGGCCGAGGGCCCTGGCAGCGACGGGCCCGGCGGCCTGGACGATCTCATCGATGCCGGCGTTCTCCAGGTGCGGAGCATCGCGGAGATCTATGGACCGTCCGGCATTGTCGATGCGGTTCGTCAGCGTGCCGTCTTCGCCGAGGCCTTGGCGCAGGCGCAGGCCGATGGGTACGCGGGGATTCGGGTGGCCGCGGACAACACGCCATTGCTGAATGATGAGCGGCGTTTCGCGGCCTGGCTGCGATGGGAACTGGTCGCCGATCGCTTTATGTCGGAGAACCCGGTCACCGGATTGTGCGCCTTCGACCGAGAACGAGTCGACATCGATCGGCTGCGTCATACCGCAACGCTGCATCCGCTCTTGTCGAGCACGAGTCCGATGCCTCAGTTTCAGCTGTTCGCCGACGACGGGTCGTTGTATGCCGAAGGTGATCTCGACACCTCCGCCGTGCAGCGGATCGCGTGGGCGCTGCCTCATCTGCCCGTCGGCACGGGCGTGGTCATCGATCTCGAGGTGACCACGTTCGTGAGCAACGCGGCCTTCCGCAACCTTCACAGAATCGCCCAGACGGGCATAGACGTCACCATCCGCGGCGCGGCATCGGCCACCCGGCCGCTCATGAAGATCGTCAGCCCATCCCACCCACACCTCAGCTTCGTCGCCCCTTAGCGGCCGCGCCGAACACGCGCATGTCGGTCGCGTCGGCAGCGGTGGCGAGCGGTGCGAGTCAGCGCCCGAGCCGCACGGACTGCCGCGGTCGCTGCCCCTGCCCGCAGCGACCGCCGTGCCGCGAACCCGCCGTGCGGTTGTGCTGTCCGGTGGTGCGTCACCGGGCGTCGGTACGGGCACGCCTCGATGAAGGACTTACGCCCGACCGTTCACCAACACGGAGTCGGCTGCACGGTGAGGATCATCTCGCAACCCGGGTTTCCGGACGGTGAAGAATCCGACGAGTGCCGCCAGCGTGGCCACGCCCTCACCCACCAGGCTGATCGTCTTGTCGGCGGACCAGGCCGGGTCGTACATGCGGGGAATCGGGCCCAGCTGGCCAAAGTCGACGTAGTAGTAGAGCAGCAAGGCCCCGACCGCGCTCGTCGCGACCAAGAACGCCAGCGCGTAGGTCCATCTACGCGCCCAGGCCAGGACGAGCAGCCCCGCCAGGGCTGCCGCGACCGCCTCGGCGCGGAACAGGACATCCCCGCCGATGGCGCCGCTGGGCGCGTTGGGCCCCGGCGCCATGTCCGGTGCGAATCGCCAGTGTACGAAGGCGTCGGCCGCGAGCCCTGCGGCCACAAGAATACGAAGAAGAACACCCATACCTTAGTAAACGGCTGTATCGGCGCTGCGGCTCAATCGCGGCCGAAACAGCCGCAACCCTCCCTCCACGGACAGTATGCTCGCCCTCCGCCGGGGTGCGCGACCCCCGATTTGTTGGGTGGGTCTCGGCCGGGAGCGTGATTTGTTTGGTCGGGTCGGTGACCGCGGCGCGCCGAGGCGAGCTGAAGGGGCGGTGACGAGGCCGGGCGCCCGTGATTTCGGTGCGTCATGGCAACGCCGCCGCTGTGTCCGCCCGGCCCTTTTCGTACACCACGAGCCCGGACGACAGCCGAAGCGGAACCAGGACAAGCTCGACGACCAAAGCCTTCCAGGCGTAGTAGAGGTTGACGGCCTTGGTCGGGTAGAGGCACGGCAGGCTGACCATCACTCGCCACACCGGTACGCCACGTCGTCGGGCGCCGTACAGCAGCGGTGGCAAGGTCAAGGCGAGCTCGGCGCCGAACCACCACGCCAAGGTGCCGGCGAGTGATTTGTGCAGCACCAACGTGACGATGAACGGCGTCGCCCACCACAGGGGTGCGGTGATGATCTCCAGGACCGCCAGGATGATCCACAGCGCCAGCAACGGCTTGCGGGTGATGAGCCTGGGCAGGTGCAGCCGGACGTTCTGGAAGAAGCCGGCCATCCACCGCCACACCTGCTTGCGCAGGTAGGTCAGGGTCTCGGGGTCGGCCGCCCAGGCGACCGCGCCGCTGACGTAGACCGCCTTGCGGCCCGCGATCTGCTGCGACCAGGTGAGGTCCATGTCCTCGACGATGGTGCGCTCGGGGAAACCGCCGAAGGCCACCAGCGTCTCGCGCCGAAACGCCGAGCAGCACCCCGAGCACACCACCGGACTGTTCGCCGCGTGCTGGATCGGGCGATGCCAGTGGAAGCCGAACAGGTACTCGATGGACCGGCCGCGTTCCCAGACCGTTCGGGTGAAGCGGGTCTGCACGTTGCCGGCCGCGACGACCACGGCGGGATCGGCGAAGACCGGCGCGATCTTTTCCAGATAGTCGGGCGCGAGCACGGTGTCGGCGTCTACCGCCACCACGAGATCGGTCGCGCAGTGCGGCAGGGCGTGGTTTTGCGCCTTGGCCTTGCTGCCCAGGTTGCGCGGGGGAGTGAGCACGGTGACGCCATAAGCCCGCGCGACCTCGCCGGTGCGGTCGGTCGACCCGTCGTCGACCACGATGATCTCGTCGGCCGGCACCGTCTGCCGGAGGATGGACTCGAGCGTCGCCGGCAACCCGGCCTCTTCGTTGTGCGCCGGCACGATGACCGTCACGGAGAGCGTCACGGCCGCCTCCGGCCCGGCTTGGCGAGGCGTCGCCTGATCGCGTGCCCGGCGAGGGCGGTGAGCCCGATCACGCCGTAGACGAGTGTGCTGAAGCCGATGATGGGCAGGCCGCCATGCATCTCGGGACCCTTTCACGAGGGGATGGCCCAGCGGTCGCTGGACGTGGCAGCCATCTTCGAAGGGCTGTGACGACTCCGTACAGACTCGAGCCCGACTGTGGATAACGCTCCTGGCGGGGCGGCGGCCGGGCCGCGATCAGCCATGCGAGCCGCAAACAGGACGGGGCCGCGCCGAGCCGCAGCCGAGCCGCATCCGGTTCGCATCCGGTTCGCATCCGATCAGGTCTATCTCTGTTGAAAGCAGTTCATGCGTGTGCGGTCAACGGGGGCCGCAGCCGCGGGGGCAACCATCAGGTAAGGAGTGACGACATGACTGCCGTTCAAACGGGGGAACGCACGCAGGTGCGGGCGAAGCTGAGAAGGCTCAAAGGGCGCACCGCGTCGCGGGCGGCCGCCATCACGGCCGCCTGCGCGGTCGCCGTGAGCGTGGCGCAAGCCGGTGCCATGACGCCCGCCAACGCCGTTGCGGGGCTGAACCGGGTATCGGCCGCATCGGTCTTCGATTCGTCCGTATCGAAGGCCGCGAGCGTGGCCTGTCCGGCCAATCAGGTGGCGGTCGGTGGCGGGGCGACCATCGGCGGCGGGGGCGAAGGGGCCGCGGTCACCCGGTTCGCGCCGCTGCCGGGCGGGACCGGGTTCGAGGCCAGGGCCTACGAGGACCGGGTCGGCTATGCCGCCAACTGGGCGCTCAGGGTGTACGCGGTCTGCGCCGACCCGGTGGCCGGTTACGAGATCCACGAGGCCACGAGTGCGCCCGCGTCGCCCAGCTCGGCCAGCGCGTCGGTGTCCTGCACGGCCGGAAAACAGCTTCTCGGCACGGGGGCCGCGGTCGCACCGGGGCGCGGTCGCGTTATCTTGACCGCCTCCATTCCCGTCGGCGATCCGCCCACAAGCGTCACGGCGAGCGGCGAGGAGACCGAAGGTGGTTACCCCGATGTCTGGACGGTGACCGCCTGGGCGATCTGCGCCGACCCGGTTCCCGGCCACGCCAAGGTGGTCTCGTCAAGCGGGCTGGACTCGGCGAGTCCCAAGTCATCGGTGGCGCTGTGCCCGGCGGGCACCACGGCCCACGGAACCGGCGTGCTGATCGCCGGCGGCTCGGGCGAGGTCAAGTTGGCCGAGGTCATCCCCGGTCCCGGCGTCACCCCGACCCTGACGCGTACGCTCGCCTACGAAGATCAAAACGGATACAACAACGACTGGGAGATACGGTCTTTCGTGATCTGCGCGACGTGATCCGATGACCTGAGGCGTGCGGGCAGGCGCGTGGGGGCGGCGAGCAAGAACGCCGTCCCCACGCGGCTTTCCGTACGCGTTCGATCATTCGCCGTGCGCCCCTTCGCCCATGGCGTCGTGTCGAGCGGCGGGAGTCGTTCCAGCAGGACTTGACCGGTATAGCGGTGCGCACCCCTAATTGGGGATACGCAGCTGACGCGAGTCAAGGTGGGGCCATGGCGGAACTGGGGGCGCTCGACGTCGGAGTGCTCGGGCCGCTCGAGGTGAGGTCCGGACCCGCGCGCATCGGCATTCCCGGCCGACGGCTCAAGGCGCTCCTGGGGTTATTCGCGCTGCGCGCCGAGCGGCCGGTTACCGTAGAGCAACTGGTCGACGCGACATGGGAAGAGGGAAAAGCGCCGCCGACCGCCGCGCGAACGATCCGCAGTCAGGTGGCCCACCTCCGCCGCGCACTGCGCGACCACGACGCGAACGCGGCGGACGCGCTGCGCCCCCACCCCCCTGGCTACGTACTGGGCATTCCGAAGACCGCGGTGGACGGCTTTCGCTTCGAGTCGATGGTCGCAGCCGGGCGGGACGCCATCCGGAGCGGCGCTTACACCACCGCCGCCGCCGAACTCGACTGCGCGCTCGCGCTGTGGCGTGGGGATGTTCTTTCGGGATGCGGGCTGTACGGCTGGGCGCGGGCCGAGGCGACGCGGCTGGCCGAATCACGGCTGACGGCGGCGGAAGACCGGCTCGAGATTGAGGTGCGGCTCGGGGGCTACCGGGCCGCGGCCAAGGAGCTCGAGTATTTGGTCGCGTGCCATCCGTACCGCGAGCGGGTGTGGGAACTGCTGATGGTCGCGTTGTACGCGGACAGCCGCCGGGCGGACGCGCTGGCCGCTTATCAGAAGGTGCGGAAGGTGCTCGGCGACGAGCTCGGCGTGGATCCGGGGCCTCGGCTGACGGAGCTCGAGATGCTGGTGCTCCGGAACGGTCCGTTGCCCGATGGGCTGCCGGACCCACCCGCGACGCTCGGCACCGGCGGCGCCGGCACCGGCCGCGCCGGCTCGGGCCACACGCCTTCGGGTCACTCGCCGCCGCGTCACCAGGGGGGCGGTGAT
>CALAED010000315.1 GCA_937891035.1 uncultured Thermomonosporaceae bacterium
GGTGGAACCGCACCAACAATCCCGAGGTCGACCTTGTCGGGGCGGACAAAGAGGCACCGGCACGATCAATTGGCTTCGTCGGATCGATCAAGTGGCTCGAGAATGCTCCATTCGGCAACCGTGAGCTCGCTGTGCTCGCCCGCGACGCGCAGGCAGTGCCGGGAACCAATGATCGAACGCCTCTTATCGCGGTGGCCAGAGCCGGATTCGCCACGACGGGTCTGCACGCCGCGTGGGGACCCGAGCAGCTCATGGAGGCGTGGGCGCCGACCAAATGACACCACGTTCGGTGTCAATTTCTTGACGACTAGTGATCGGCGGTAGCTCGGCGCCGGCCGCACAGCGTGATCGCCCCGCTCCGGAAGCCCTGGCTGATCAACGCCATGGCGTTCTCCCGCCAAGGCAATGCGTTGCGCTCGTCCGCAACCCCGGAATCCAATGGACCGATTTCCAGCACCGGCGGAGGCTGACGTGGCACACAGGGGTTGGCGAAGCAAGCTCGCGATGTCAGTCGTCATCGTCACGATGGGCGCATTGGCGATGGCGGTACCGCCGGCGAGCGCCGCGCCGGCCCATGCCTGGATCGCCGGGCCGGACACCGGCCACGGCGACGTCACACTGATCACCGGCGACGTCGTGCACGTGGCGCCGGCCGGGAACGGCAGGTCGGCGGTGACGGTCACGCCGGCGCGCCGCCCGGACGGGACTCGGCCAAGCTTTTGGGTGTCCCAGCGCGGCCGGGAACTCACGGTGCTGCCCAGCGACGTCGCCCCGCTGACGCCGGACCGGCTCGACCCAGCGCTCTTCGATGTGACGGGCCTGCTGGCGCAGGGGTACGGCGACGCGCAGACCTCGGCGATCCCTCTGATCGCGACCTACGATGGCGCGCCGCCGGCGCTGCCAGCCACCACCATGGGCCGGCGCCTGCCCAGCATCCACGGCGGCGCCATGCGGGTGGCCAAGGCATCGGCCGCGCGGCTGGGCGGCAAGCTCGGCGCGCAGGCCAAGGCCGAGCAGCGACACGCGAGGGCCGCCGGCCCGCTGGCCGGGGTGCGCAAGCTGTGGCTCGACGCCCGCGTCAAGGTGCGGCTCGACGACAACCTGGCTCAGATCGGGGCACCTCGTGCCTGGGATGCGGGGTACAACGGCGCCGGCGTCAAGGTCGCGGTGCTCGACACAGGTATCGACACCTCTCATCCGGATCTGGCCGGCGCCGTCGCCGCGAGCCACAACCTCACGACGGCCGCCGATGCCCTCGACCACCACGGCCACGGCACCCATGTCGCGTCCATCGCCGCCGGGCGGGGCATCGCGGCCGGCGGCGAGCGCCGGGGAGTCGCCCACGGCGCCACGCTGCTGAACGGCAAGGTGCTCGGTGACGACGGCACCGGGTTCACCTCGTGGGTCGTCGCCGGAATGGAGTGGGCGAGCTCCAGTCAGCACGCCGACATCGTGAACATGAGCCTCGGCTTCGGGCCCGGCACGTCGGTGGACAACCCCGTCACGGCCGCCGTCGATCGGCTCACCGCGGCGAACCACACCCTGTTTGTCATCGCCGCCGGCAACGACGGCTGCGCGACATGCATCTTCAGCCCCGCCGACAGTGCGAGCGCGCTCACCGTGGGCGCCGTCGACCGGAACGACCGGCTCGCCGACTTCTCGAGCCGCGGCCCGGTGCCCCGCACGTTCGCGGTCAAGCCCGACATCACGGCGCCGGGCGTGGATGTCATCGCGGCCCGCGCGGCCGGGACCACCCTCGGCACGCCGGCGGGCCGCGACCACACCTCGCTGTCCGGAACGTCGATGGCCGCGCCGCACGCCGCCGGGGCGGCCGCGCTGCTGTTGCAGGCACGAGGCGCGACGCACCCCCGCGACCTCAAGGCGGCGCTGATGGCAACCGCGCAGCCCACCAACGGAGTCTCGATCTACGACCAGGGTGCGGGACGCCTCGACGCCGGTCGCGCGGTCACCTCGCCCGTGATCGCCAGCCCCGGCGTGATCGACTTCGGCCGGTTCACCTGGCCGTATCCGGCACAGATACCAGGACGCGCCATCACGTACCAAAACGGCACCGACCGGCCGATCACGTTGACGCTGTCATCCGACCTCGACGCGCTGAGCGTCACCCCCGCACAGCTGACGCTGCCGCCCGGCGGCTCGGCAAGCGCTCAGGTCGTCGTCGACCCCGGCGTCGGCGCGGCCGGTACGTTCGGCGGCACGATCACCGCCCGCGCGCCCGGCGGCGGCACCTGGCGCACCATCGTGGGCTTCGTCAAGGGGCCGGAGATGCACGACGTTCACGTCAAGGCCGTCGCGCGAGACGGGCGCCCGGCCGTCGGCTCGTTCCGGGTGGTTGACGTCCACGACGGCGGCGTCGCGGCCCGGCGGCTGTGGCCGGGTAACCCGGCCGCGCCCTGCAGCGAGAAGGGCTTCGCCGACAGCGACTGCATCCGGCTACCGGCCGGCACCTACTCGATCATGGGCTTCATCTTCACCATGCCACCCGACAAGCCAAGCACCGAGAGCGGGCGCACCGTCCTGAACACGTCGCTGGTGAGCAACCCGCAGGTCACCATCGACGAGGACACCACGCTGACGCTCGACGCGCGCGCCGCCCGCGAGGTCACCGTCGACACTCCGGGACGGGACGCGCGCGCCAACATGGGCGGCGCCGCCCAGATCGCGGTGAGCCGTACGCCCGAGAACGGCCCGGCGGTGACCGAGCAGGTCATCAACTCCCCGGGCACGCAGCTCGAAGAGCGACTGTTCATGATGCCGACGCAGGCGGTGACGGTCGGCGACTTCAGCGCGTACACCCGCTGGCGGCTCGACGCGCCGTCGATCACCTTCACCGCACCGCGGCTGAGCCTGCACCCGGAGTACTACGACCCTGTCTGGTTCAGCGACGTCTCGGCGCAGTACCCGCGGCTGGACGGCACGGCTCGGCTGCGCGTCGTCGACGCCGGCACCGCCACGGCGGCCGAACTCGCCGGCCGTGATCTGCACGGCGCGCTGGCGCTCGTGCGACGGTCGAACGACATCTCGGTGGCCAAGCAGTCGAACAACGCCGCCGCGGCCGGGGCGCGCATGGTGGCCATCTACAACGACGGTCCAGGCGTGAACGCCGACCCGGGCGAGTTCGGCATCATGTTGCGGGTACCCACGGTCCGGCTGTCTCACGACGAGGGCACGGCGCTGCTCGCCTCGCCCGGCGTCACCGTCACCGCACGCGGACAGGTCGCCGGCCCGTACGCTTACGAGCTCATCTTCCCCGAGCGGGGCCGCATCCCGCGGAACCCGCATTACACCGCCCACCTCGGCCGGCTCGCGGCGGTGACCCGGCACTTCCGCGGCGAACCCGGCCGCGAGATGAGCTACGGCGAGGCGGCGTTCGCGTTCCAGCCCGAGGACACGTTCGCCATCTCCACGTCTCGTCCGCTGGCCGGGGCGCCCCGCACGCGGACCGACTACTACGTCGGCGACCCTGACGTCCGCTGGACCCACAGCCTCCAGACGCCCGAACCGAACTACAACAACATCTTCCCCAAGCCGGACATCGCGAGCATGCTCCTCGACTCACCGACGATGAGGACGTACCGGCCGGGCGAGCGCACGTCCGAGGAATGGCTGGCAGGACCCATCGCGCCCGGCCTGAACCCACGGCGGCCGTTGCAGCGCACCGGCGATGTCATGCGCATCCACATGTCCGGTTTCGTGGACGCGACCGGAAACTTCGGCAATGCGGCCAGCAGCCTGTTCGAGCAGGGTCTTTCGACGGAGTTCCGGATGTTCGCCGGCGACGAGCAGATCGCCGAGACGAGATTCCGCCCCGTGGGAACCATCGCGGTACCGGCGGCGGATACCAATTACCGCATCGACTACCGGGTCGACAACGCCTCGCCATGGGCGGCGCTGTCAACCCGCACGAGTGCGCGGTGGACGTTCCGGTCGCGGACCGCCCCCGCCGGGCAGGTGGTCACCGAGCCGCTGATCACCGCTGACTACGACCTGGACCTCGACCTGCATAACCAGCTGCCGAAAAACCGGCATGCCGTCATCGGGCTGAACATCGGCCATCAGCCGGGCGCCGCCGCCGCGTCCCCGATCAGCACGGTGTCGCTTGATTTCTCGACCGACGACGGCGCGAGCTGGCATCCGGTCGCCCTGAGCGGCCTCGGCGGCGGTCGCTACCTGGCCAAGATCTCTCGCCCCGCGGGTTTCGTCTCGCTGCGGCTGCACGCCGCCGATCGGGCCGGCGGCACGCTCAGCCAGGAGATCATCCGCGCCTTCACGGTCGCGACCCGCTGAAGTATCGGTACCGCATCGACCAGGACTTCGTCATCCCGGGTTGCCGACCCAGCCCCTCTGGGGGTCGCGCCCGGAGGCCGGCTACGGCGTCATAGACACCCAAGAACCAGCATGCGAATGCGGCGGCATGCCCCCATGTCCCCGGTGAGGTGGTGGTGTTCTGCGGCGAAGCCGAGGTGGGCGTGCAGCGCATTCGACATCGCTCACGTGGCCGCTTCGGTAAGCGTCGCCAGCACGGCGATGGTGGCGGGCGGGTCGGGTGGTTCGCCGTAGGTGGCGGCGTAGATCTGACGGGGGAAGTTGGTGAGTTCGGTGGTGTGGATGTCGGGCCGGCGGTGGGCTTGTAGGGCAAGTCCGGGCAGGGTGGCGACGCCTACGCCCGCGGCGACGAGGGCTTGCACGACGATCATGTCGTCGCTGAGGGATGCGATGTGGGGGGTGAAGCCTTCCTGCCGACACAGGGTGGTCAGCTCGTTCTGGCACCGTTCGCAGCCGCCGATCCAGGCGGAGTGACGATGGTTTGCGATGCTGTCGCCCGGTCGCCGGCTGATGAGGTAGATCGGGTCGTCGGTGAGGTGGACGAGGCGGAATCCCTCTTCTTCTTCGAGTGGGGCGGCGGCGTGCTGGAAGATGAGTGCGATATCGATCTCGCCGTGTCGCAGCATCTGTAGCGCTTCGACCGGGTGACGGTCGATCAGGATCAGCTCGAGTCCCGGGTGTGCCCGGGCCAGCATGGCGGCCGCCTTCGGCACGATCGTGCTCAGCGCCGACGCGTTGGCGGCCAGCCGGACTCGCCCGGCCTGCAAGCCGACCTGTGCTGCGAGCTCGTTTGTCGCGGCGTCGACCCGCCCCACGATCTCGGTGGCCCGGTTGGCCAGCAGTCGCCCTTCCGGGGTCAATCGGATCCCTCGCCCGACGCGCTGAACGAGCCTGACGCCAGTGGCCGCTTCCAAACGAGACAGGTGGTGGCTCACCGACGGTTGAGAGTAGTGCAGCTCCTTCGCCGCTTCGGTCACGGACCCATGTCGCGCCACCGCGGCCAGGACCTTGAGATGGACCAGATTGAGCACAGATTAATAATATCAATGAAATTATCCGGACATTGGCACTAGACGACATAAATGTAGCTATACATGCTGTTATCAGCAAGAAAGCTCATCATCGAAGGAGCACTGATGTCCGACGTACGAGTTCACAACTTCTCGATCTCGCTCGATGGCTTCGCTACCGGCGAGGGTCAGGCCCCCGACGCCCCGTTCGGTCACGCAGGCGAGCGCCTGCACGAGTGGATGTTCGCCACCCGGTTCTGGTACGAGATGGCCG
>CALAED010000316.1 GCA_937891035.1 uncultured Thermomonosporaceae bacterium
CGGACGGTCGCGCACCCAGCTGAGCGCGACGGCCAGCGGTGAGACGCCGAGCCCGTCGCCTGCGGTGGCCACCGACTCGACGATCTGCCTGCACCGGTCGCCGAGGTAGGGCCGGACGAACTCGGCGAGGTGCGGGGTCGCCGCGCGCGAGTCGGCGGGGATCCCGGTGCGGTACTTCCCGGTCAGCACACCACGGCCGAGCGGCGACCAGGGCAGCAGGCCGACGCCCGCGTCGAGCGCGGCGCGGTCGAGCTCGCGCTCGACGTCGCGGCGCAGCAGCGAGTACTCGGTCTGGGCGGCCAGGAGGGGCGCCCGGCCCGGCCACGCGCGCTGCCAGGTCGCGGCCTTGGCCAGTTGCCAGCCGGCGTAGTCGGCCACGCCCACGTAGCGGCATCGGCCCGAGGCCACGGCCGCATCCAGCGCCGACAGCGTCTCCTCGAGCGGTGTCTTCGGGTCGTGGGCGTGCACCTGCCATAGGTCGACGTGGTCAACGCCGAGCCGGGCCAGCGACTCGTCCAGGGCGCCGAGCAGGTGCCGGCGAGACGCGTCGTAGCGGCCGCCCTTCGTGATCCCGGCCTTGGTGGCGATCACGATGTCGTCGCGGGCCACGCCGCCGCGCAGCAGCCGGCCGAGCAGCCGTTCGCTCGCGCCGTCGGCGTACACGCCGGCGGTGTCGACGAGCGTGCCGCCGGCGTCGACGAAGGCGGCAAGCAGCGCGGCGGCCTCCGTCTCGCCGGTGTCGGTCCCCCAGGTGAGCGTGCCGAGGCCGAGCCGTGACACCGACAGGCCGCTGTGCCCCAGCCGACGCTGCTCCATCAGTCCTCCCCTGAGGTCCTTGGGCGGACCGCCGGCCTGGACCGCCGGCGAACCGCCTCCCGCGTTGCGGACCGCGCGTGTCGTGACCGGCCGCCCGCAGGCGGGTGGGCTGCCGGTCACGAAGGCGGAGGGTAGCGCCCCGCGTCCGCCGTCCCAGCAGGGACGCTAGGCTTCCCCAGTTCGTTTGCCCGCCGGCGCCGCCGACGCCCCCGAGGAGGAGAACCCATCCAGTGGACTTCGTGCAAGCGACCGTCTTGGGTATCGTGCAGGGCCTCACCGAGTTCCTGCCCATCTCGAGCTCCGCGCACCTGCTCATCGTGCCGAGGCTGCTCGGTTGGGCCGACCCCGGTGCGGCGTTCACCGCCGTCATCCAGCTCGGCACGATGGCCGCTGTGCTCATCTACTTTCGGCAGGACATCGTGCGGGTCACGTGGACCTGGCTGCGCAGCCTCACGAACAAGGGGGTGCGCGCCGATCTGGACGCCCGGATGGGCTGGTACATCATCTGGGGCACGGCACCGGTGAGCGTGTTCGGGCTGGCGTTCGACAATCAGATCGAGGGCCCGGCCAGAAACCTTTGGATCAACGCGAGCATGCTCATCGTGATGGGCCTGCTGCTGTTGGTCGCCGAGTGGTACGGCCGGCAAAAGCGTGAGGTCGCCGACTTGAACCTGCGTGACGGGCTCATCATCGGGGGCTTTCAGGTGCTGTCGCTGATCCCCGGCAGCTCGCGGTCGGGCTCCACCATCACCGGCGGCCTGTTCCTTGGCTACACGCGCGAGGCGGCGGCCCGCTACTCCTTCTTGCTGTCGATCCCCGCGGTGGTGCTGTCCGGCCTCTTCCAGCTCAGGCAGGTCGGCGAGGCGGGCGCCGGCGGCGTGCCGCTTGGCGGCACGGTGGTGGCCACGGTCGTGTCGTTCGTCGTCGGGTACGCGTCGATCGCCTGGCTGCTGCGCTTCCTCGTCCGGCACTCCATGCTGCTGTTCGTCTACTACCGGGTGGCGGTCGGCGGCATCCTGCTCGGACTGCTCGCCGCCGGCGCCATCGCGGCGACGTAAGACGCCCGCGCGAGACGGCGAGACGGCGAGACGGGACGGGCGGTGCGCGGGCCGGTGCGTCAGGCGCCCACGGCGTGGACGCCGCCGTCGACGTGGACGATCTCTCCGGTGGTGGCGGGGAACCAGTCGGACAGCAACGCGACGCAGGCCCGCGCGGCCGGCTCGGGGTCGGCGACGTCCCAGCCGAGCGGCGCCAGCTCCGGCCAGCGGTCGGTGAACTGCTCGAACCCGGGGATGTTCTTGGCCGCCATCGTCTTGAGCGGGCCGGCGGCGACGAGGTTGACCCGTACGCCTTCCGCGCCGAGATAGCGCGCCAGGTAGCGCGAGGTCGACTCCAGGCCCGCCTTGGCCACGCCCATCCAGTCGTAGACCGGCCACGCCTTGGTCGCGTCGAAGTCGAGGCCGACCACCGAGCCGCCGCCCTTCAGCAGCGGCCGGCAGGCCATGGTGAGCGACTTGAGCGAGTAGGCCGAGATGTGCAGCGCGGTCGCCACGTCGTCCCACGAGGTGTCGAGAAAGTTGCCGCCGAGCGCGGTCTGCGGCGCGAAGCCGATCGCGTGCACGACGCCGTCAAGGCCGTCGACGTGCTCGGTGACGCGATCGGCCAGCGTGGCCAGCTGGCCCGGGTCGGTGACGTCGAGCTCCAGCACCGGTGGCGGGCCGCCGCCGAGGCCGGGCGGCAGGCGTTTGGCGATCCGCTCGACCAGGGTCATCCGCCCGAATCCGGTCAAGATGACCGTGGCGCCCTCTTGCTGGGCGATCTTCGCCACGTGAAAGCCGATCGAGGCGTCGGTCAGCACCCCGGTGACGAGGATGCGCTTGCCGTCGAGGATTCCCATTCAGTGTCCCATTCCCAGGCCGCCGTCGACCGGGATGACGGCACCGGTGATGTAGGCGGCGTCGTCGCTGGCGAGGAACCGAACGACCTTGGCGATCTCCGCGGGGCTCGCGATGCGGCCAAGCGGGATCTGTTTTTTGATCTCCGCCTGCCGCTCCTCGCTCAGCGCCGCCGTCATGTCGGTGTCCACGAAGCCGGGCGCGATGACGTTGCAGGTGATGCCGCGCGAGCCGAGCTCGCGGGCGATCGACCGGGCCAGTCCGACGTGACCGGCCTTGGCCGCCGCGTAGTTGGCCTGGCCGCCCGAGCCGAGCAGGCCGACCACCGAGGAGATGAGGATGATGCGGCCCCTGCGCATGCGCATCATGCCCTTGACCGCCCGCTTGGCGACCCGGAACGCACCGGTGAGGTTGGTGTCGACCACGGAGCTGAAGTCGTCCTCGCTCATCAGCGCGACCAGCGTGTCCTTGGTCGCGCCCGCGTTGGCGACGAGCACCTCGACCGGCCCCTGCTCGGCCTCCACCTTGGCGACGGCCGCGTCGACATCGCTCCAGCTCGTGACGTCGCAGCGGACGGCGAACAGACCCGCGGGCGGCTCGCCGGAACGATAGGTGACGGCCACGGCGTCGCCGCCGGCGGCGAGCTCGCGGGCGATGGCCAGGCCGATGCCCCGGTTGCCGCCGGTGACGAGGACGGAGCGGCTCATGTGGCGAACCTCCAAGCTTCTGCCGGTCCGGACGCCCACGGTATCGGGCTACCCATGGGTATCCGGAGCACCTCCCCACCAATCCGTGACGGCCCGGTTTGTAGGGCACGGTAGGTTGCCAGCGTGCGAGAGATCGATTCGTCCTTCACCGCGTTGCCACTGCGCGCGCTCGCCGACGCCGCGCTCACCCGGGCCCGGGAGCTGGGCGCCGAGCACGCCGACTTCCGGCTCGAGCGAATCCAAAGTCAGCACATACGGCTGCACGACGCCACCCTGGAGAGCGCGGTCGACTCCTATGTGATCGGCCTCGCGGTACGGGTCGTCAAGGACGGCACGTGGGGGTTCGCCGCCGGCATCGACCTGACCACCGCCGCGGCCGCCCGGGTGGCCGAGCAGGCGGTCGAGGTCGCGGGGGTGGCCGCGGCGGTCAACCGGGAGCCGATCGAGCTGGCCGCCGAGCCCGTCCACGGCGAGCGCACCTGGGTCTCGTCCTACGACGTCGACCCGTTCGACGTGCCGACCGGCGAGAAGGTGGGGTTGCTCACCGAGTGGAGCCGACGGCTGCTCGGGGATGCCGGCGTCGATCACGTCGACGCCTCGCTGCTGCAGATCAAGGAGAACAAGTTCTACGCCGACGCGGCGGGCACTGTCACCACGCAACAGCGGGTGCGCCTGCACCCGTCGGTCAACGCCGTCGCGATCACCGACGGCGCCTTCGACACGATGCGGACGCTGGCCCCGCCGGTGGGCCGCGGATATGAGTACCTGACCAGCACCGGCTGGGATTGGGACGCCGAGCTGGCCGAGATGCCGGCTCTGCTCGCGGCGAAGCTGGCCGCCCCGTCGGTGGAGGCCGGCTCCTACGACCTGGTCATCGCCCCCTCCAACCTATGGCTGACCATCCACGAATCGATCGGCCACGCCACCGAGCTCGACCGTGCGCTCGGCTATGAGGCGGCCTACGCCGGCACCTCGTTCGCGACCCCGGACAAGCTCGGCTCGATGCGCTACGGCTCGGCTGTGATGAACGTCACCGGGGATCGGACCGCCGAGCACGGCCTGGCCACGATCGGCTACGACGACGAGGGCGTCGCGGCGCAGTCGTGGGACATCGTGTCGGCCGGCGTGTTCGTCGGCTACCAGCTCGACCGCCGCATCGCCCGCCTGACCGGCCTGTCGGCGGGCGGCGACGGCCGCGCCGGCGGCGCCCGGTCCAACGGCTGCGCGTTCGCCGACTCGCCGGCCAGCATGCCGCTGCAGCGCATGGCGAACGTGTCGCTGCGCCCGGCCGATGGCGGCCCGTCGACCGACGAGCTGATCGCCGGCGTCGACCGGGGGATCTACATCATGGGCGACAAGAGCTGGTCGATCGACATGCAGCGCTCCAACTTCCAGTTCACCGGGCAGCGGTTCTACCGGATCGAGCGCGGCCGGCTGGCCGGGCAACTGCGCGACGTCGCCTACCAGGCCACCACCACCGAGTTCTGGAACTCGATGGAGGCCGTGGGCGGACCGCAGACCTACGTACTGGGCGGCGCCTTCAACTGCGGCAAGGGCCAGCCGGGCCAGGTCGCGCCGGTCAGCCACGGCTGCCCGGCCGCGCTCTTCCGCGGCGTCAACGTCCTCAACGCGCTCAAGGAGGCGGGAAAGTGAGCGGCGCGCAGGTGAACATCACCAGGCCGCAGGAGACGGTCGAGCGGGCGCTGGCGGCCGCTCGGACCGACGACTGCATCGTGATCGCGACCGAGTCCAGTGACGCCAACGTGCGCTGGGCGGGCAACACACTGACCACCAACGGCGTCACCAGGTCCCGGCAGCTCACGGTGATCGCGCTGCACGGCAAGAGCGGCGGCGTCGCCGCCGGCGTCGTGTCCCGGGCGGGGGTCGCCCCCGACGAGGTCGAAGATGTGGTCAGGGCCGCCGAGCGGATCGCGGCCGACAGCGATCCGGCCGAGGACGCGGCGCCGCTCGTCGCGGGCGAGGCCGGCGACTGGACCGCCGCGCCGGTCGAGACCGGGATCGGGGTCTTCGCCGATTTCGCCCCCGAGCTGGGCGAGGCGTTCGCCGCCGCGGCGGCCGCCGGGCGGAAGCTGTACGGCTTCGCCCACCACGTGATGACCTCCACCTACATCGGGTCATCCGCCGGGCTGCGGCTGCGCCACGACCAGCCGACGGGCAAGGTCGAGATCAACGCCAAGGCGGGTGACCT
>CALAED010000317.1 GCA_937891035.1 uncultured Thermomonosporaceae bacterium
AGGAGATGAAGCGGATCTGGGCGGGGGAGAGCCGCGGAACCGCGGGCGCCATCGGCCCCCGGCTCCCCAAGGGCGACCCCGAAGTGATCATCGGGGGCACGTCCGACGCGTCGTTCCGGCGAGCCGCGACGTTTGGCTCGGGCTGGATCGCTGGCGGCTCCGACCCGAAGGGCTTCGCCGAACTCGCGGAGCGGGCCAGAGCCGAGTGGAAGCGGCAGGGCCGCGACGGCAACCCGCGGCTCCTCGGACTCGCGTACTTCTCGCTCGGTCCACGAGCGCTGGAGCACGCGCGCGCCTACCTGTCCGACTACTACGGCTTCCTGGGGCTCCAGCCGGACATGGCCGAGGGGCTGGCGATGACCGACCCCGGCGCCATCCGCCAAGCGCTCGACGCGTACGCCGCAGGTGGCTGCGACGAGTTGGTGTGCTTCCCGTGCTCCGCCGACCTCGACCAGGTCGACCTGCTCGCCGACGCGGCGTTCGGGTAAGCCCGGCCCGGGGCCGGAGGCAGGGTCAGGGGAATACGGCAGTGCCCCATTTGTGGCCCCTGTCACCAGAAAGGCAGGACAGACATGCGCAGCGTCATATTTACTCGGGAATGTGGCGACTAAGGATAGATCCCGGCTGTCATATCAGGTTCGGTACGCCGTCAGCCGCCCGCGCCGGGTCCCCCCGTACGTGCGCCGGCTCGCCCGCGACACGTGGCTGCGCCTGAAGACGCGCGACCACGTGAGTTACTACCGCGCGGTCATGAAGTCGGACGCGGCGAGGAGCGCTGAGGCGGCCGTCGGCAGTGCCACCCACGACCGGTGGCTGGCCCTCGGCAAGATGCAGTTCGACTACCTGGTCTCGCATGGCCTCACGCCCGCGGATCGCATGCTCGAGATCGGGTGCGGCAACCTGCGCGCGGGCTGGCGGTTCATCGACTACCTCGAGACCGGCAACTACTACGGCATCGACATCTCACCGGACATCTTGATCGCGGCCCAGCGGACGCTCTCCGACCATGGCCTGCAGGCCAAGCTGCCGCATCTGACGCCCGTTCGAGATCTCACCTTCGAGTTCCTCCCCGATGCCGCGTTCACGGTGGTGCACGCCCACAGCGTCTTTTCCCACTCGCCGATCGAGGTCATCGACGAGTGCCTGGCCCACGTCGGCCGGATCATGGCGCCGGGCGGGTTCTTCGACTTCACCTTCGACCGCACCGAGGGCACCGAGCACCACGTTCTCCGTGAGGACTTCTACTACCGGACCGACACCCTCGTCGGGCTGGCCGAGCGGCACGGGCTCACGGCCCGCTTCATGGACGACTGGGAGCGGCAGCCGCATCGGCAGTCGAAGATCCGCGTCTCGGCGCCCGAGGCATAGCACCCGGCACGAGGCGGATACCCGGCGGATACCTGCCCTCATGAGGCGGACATGAGGCGGCCCTCGCCACTGGAGGGGATGTGGCGAGGGCCGTCGGCGGGCCGGCCGCGGGAGGCGGTCGGCGCTACCGGGTCACAGCGCGGGGAAGGCGTTCTGGACGAGGATCCGGAAAGCCTCCGGGAACCAGTGCCCGGCCAGCGGAGCGCTGGGGATGGATTCGGTCAGGTTTCCGCCGTTGGCCTGCTGGCCGCCACGGAACGTCGGGTCGCACATCCTGTCGAAGCCCTTGCCCTCGTTGTTGTCGACGGGCTGGCTGGCGCCGTCGGACTCACCAGGCGGCTTGATCCACACGTAGGCGTCGAAGCCCGCGGCGGGGTTGGCCGTCGGCCGGACGCCGATGCCGCCGAACTGGTTGCACCAGTTGCCGCGGTGGACGCGCCGGTCGATCTTCGACTGGTTGACGAACGTGTTCAGGTCGGTCGACGTGCTCGCACCGGTCGGCCGGGAACCCTGCGGTCCTGAGCCGCCCCAGCCGTTGCGCGAGGTGTCGATCAGCATTCCGATGGAGCTCGAGAGCCCGCGACTGGTGAACGCGTTGCGCATGGCCGCGGCGTACGTGCCCTCGTCGATGAAGTCGTTCCACTGGTAGAAGTTGGACGACCGCACGGGCTGGCCGCCGACCTGCTGGTTGGCGGTCATGAACGGCTCGCCGGTCGGCGTGTAGTTGGCGGTGTTGCTGATGAAGCCGTCGACGGTGCTCACGCCGCCGGTCGCGCCCTTGATCGTGTTGGCGATCAGGTCGGCGGCCGGGCCGAAGTTGCTGCTCCAGCCGAGCCAGCCGGAGTGCGCGATGTCAACGTAGTTGTACAGGTAGCTGAGCGTGTGCAGCCTGCTCAGCGCGTACTGGATGCCCTGGACGTAGGCGCCGCTGGAGTTCGCCTCCGCGCACTTGGGGGTGCTCAGGTTGGTGATCAGGTTGGGCAGCGAGTCCGGCTCGATGATCGCGGCGATGCGCAGGTTGGCGTACTTCGACTGCGACAGGACGCTCATGATCGCGTCGATGTACTCAGTCTTGTACCTGTTCAGGCCGTTGTTGGCCACCAAGAGCTCACCGTTGGATGCCAGCGCGGCGCAGTCTCGGTTCGGCAGGTCGTAGACGACGATGGTGATCACGAGCGGCCGGCTGCCGTTCGCGGCGTCCTGCTGGACCGCGGCGTCGAGGTGCCCGGCCAGATTTCTGGTCACTCCGGCCCCGCCGGTGACCGCGGCGATGCGGTCGAGCCAGACCGCCGTCGGCTGCTGGGCGACCCGGGACATCTGCGTGCCGAGGGTGCCGCCGGCCGCGGCCGCCGCTGCGCGCACTTGGGCGGCGTAGTCGGGGTTGATGTAGCCGTCCGCGCCCGCGTACGGGTTGTCGACGTGGGTGCCGGGCGGCGGCGTCGTGGGCGGCGTCGTCGGCGGTGTGGTGGGCGGTGTGGTGGGCGGTGTGGTCGGCGGCGTGGTCGTGGTGCCGCCGGTGCAGACGGTGCCGTTCAGGGTGAACGTCGTCGGCACCGGGTTCGAGCCGCTGTAGGTGCCGTTGAAGCCCGGCGGCGAGGTCACGGTGGCGTTCGTGCCGATGCTGCCGTTGTAGGAGGCGTTGGTGACGGTCACGCGCTGGCCGGACTGGGTGAAGCTGCCGCTCCACAGTTGCGTCACACGCTGGCTGGTGTTGGGGAAGTCCCACGCCAGCGTCCAGCTGGTCAGCGGGTCGCCGAGGTTGGTGATGTTCACCGTGGCGCCGAAGCCGGTGCTCCACTGGTTGGTGATCGTGTAGGTGACACGACACCCTGTCGCGGCGCTCGCTTGGGTGACCGCGATGCCGGCGACCCCTGCGCTCAGCACGAGAGCCGTGGCCGCGGCCAGGACACCTCGAAGAAAGGGACGTCGATGTCGGGCT
>CALAED010000318.1 GCA_937891035.1 uncultured Thermomonosporaceae bacterium
CCCCGCCGACCGCCTGGCCGCCGTCCGCGACGAGATTCGCACCGCCTACGCCGCGCGCGGTTGGCCCGAGCCCGCGTTCTTGGAGGCCGCGCCCTGCGTCGGCGCCGGGCGGCGCGGGCGGCCTCCAGGCTGACGGTCGTCAGTTCGGGTTGCCGATGCGCTCGGACCCGGCCGGCAACGTGGCCACCATGTCCCGCAGCTCGATCTGCCCAATTTGCGCCCACCGACTTCCTCGGTCAGCCATCCTCGGTCAGCAAATGCTCGGTCAGCAATCCGACCTGCCCGCCGATGGCGTCGACCGAGACATCCGGCGGGCGCCAGAGGTGAGATTCACTCTGGGGCGGCTCCGGCCATGCGTACACGCCCGAACACGAAGCGTGGCCACTATGCCGCGAAAGAGCGAATTAGATCAGGCCGAGCTTGCGCACCGCGTCGCGCTCTTCGGCGAGTTCGGCGACAGAGGCGTCGATGCGGGCACGGGAGAAGTCGTTGATCTCCAGGCCCCGCACAATCTCGTAGCCGCCGTCCTTGGTGATCACCGGGAAGGATGAGATGAGACCCTCAGGCACACCGTAGGAACCGTCGGACACCACGGCCATCGAGGTCCAGTCACCCTCCGGGGTGCCGTGCAACCAGGTGTGGACGTGGTTGATCGCGGCGGCGGCCGCCGATGCGGCCGAGGAGGCGCCGCGGGCCTCGATGATGGCCGCGCCGCGCTTGGCCACGGTCGGGATGAAGATATCGGTGAGCCACGCCTCGTCGTTGATGACCGACGGCGCCGGCCGGCCGGCGATCTCGGCGTGGAAGATGTCGGGATACTGCGTGGCCGAGTGGTTGCCCCAGATCGTCACCTTCTTGATGTCGGCTACTGCGGCGCCCGTCTTCTTCGCCAGTTGGCCGACGGCCCGGTTGTGGTCGAGACGGGTCATCGCGGTGAACCGGTCGGCGGGGACGTCCGGCGCGTGCGCACGCGCGATGAGGGCGTTGGTGTTGGCCGGGTTGCCGACCACGAGCACCCGTACGTCATCGGCCGCGTGCGCGTTGATGGCCTCGCCCTGGGGCTTGAAGATGCCGCCGTTGGCCTCCAGCAGGTCGCCGCGCTCCATGCCCTTCGTCCGCGGCCTGGCCCCGACCAGCAGCGCGACGTTGGTCCCGTCGAACGCGGTCTTGAGGTCGTCGGTGATGTCGACGCCGGCCAGCAGCGGGAAGGCGCAGTCGTCCAGCTCCATCGCGGTGCCCTCGGTGGCCTTGATCGCCTGCGGGATCTCCAGCAGCTTCAGCCGTACGGGCGTGTCCGGGCCGAGGAGCTGGCCGGACGCGATGCGGAACAGCAGTGCGTAGCCGATCTGGCCGGCGGCGCCGGTGACGGTGACATTGACGGTCATGAGCGTTTCTCCTGCTGGTGCTCGGGTCTGGTCAGGTTATCGCGCGGCTTTGGGACCTCAGAGCCGGAACCCGAGGTCAGCGTCGATCGAGAGCACGTCCATCTGGGCCTTTTGCAGGCGTCCCGAGTAGTCCCAGTTCATCGACTGCCATCGGGTGAACTGGTCGATGACCCACCGCCCGGACTGGCGGCTGCCGTTGCCCGAGCGCCCGTTGCCGCCGAAGGGCAGATGCGCCTCGGCGCCCGAGGTGGAGTTGTTCACGCTGATCATCCCGGCGCCGTTGCCGCGCCGGAACCGGAACACCTTCCGCGGGTCGGTGGTGTAGATCGCCGCGGACAGGCCGTACCCGGGCGCGTTGGCGAGCTCGATCGCCTCGTCCAGCGTCGCGTACGAGGTCACGCCCACGATGGGCCCGAACGTCTCGTGCCGGAACAGATCGTCGTCACTGGTCACCCCGTCCACGATGACCGGGTGATAGTAGAGCCCGGCCGCCGGGTCGCCGACGAACCCGGCGCGCGGCGCGGCCGCGGTGATCCGGCCCACCGCGGTGGAGCCGTGGACGGCATGCCGCGAGCCGATCCAGCCGAGGTACTTCTCGAAGTTGCCGGCGAACCGCTCGTTGATCATCGGACCGTACAGAACGTCCTGGTCCGGGTCGCCCACGGCGGCGGCCCTGGTCGCGGCGGCAAAGCGCCGCAGGAACTCCGCGTGCACGGATTCGTGGACGAGCACCGTGCCAAGCGATGTGCAGCGCTGCCCGGCCGTGCCGAACCCGGAGAACAGCGCGCCCTCCACGGCGACGTCGAGCTCGGCGTCCTCGGTCACCACCATCGGGTTCTTCCCGCCCAGCTCGAGGCAGGGCGACTGCAGGTGGCGGCCGCACAGCTCGCCGATCCTGGCGCCGACCTCGGGCGACCCGGTGAAGCCGACCTTGTCGACCAGCCCCTGGTCCAGCGCGCGCGTCAGGCCGTCGTAGGTCTCCATGCCCTCGGCGTAGACGACGTTGAGGACGCCGTCCGGCACCCCGGCGTGGGCGAACAGCTCATAAAACGCCTCGGCGCACGCCGCCGCGTACTCGGCGGGCTTCCACACGACCGCGTTGCCGCACAGCAGCGCGGGGACGATGTACCACGACGGCACCGCGACCGGGAAGTTGCCCGCGGTGATCACGGCGACGACGCCGACCGGATCGCGGAACGTGAACAGCTGCTTGTCGGGCATCTCCGACGGCACGGTCTGCCCATAGAGCCGCCGCCCCTCGCCGAGGAAGAACGCGCAGGTGTCGGCGATCTCCTGGACCTCGCCGAGCGACTCGGCGTACGGCTTGCCGACATCGCGCGTGACGATCCTGGCCAGCCGCTCCTTGTTGACCTCGACCAGCCGGCCGATGTTCGCGATCAGCTGGCCGCGGATCGGCGCCGGGACGTCCGCCCACGCCCGCTGCGCCGCGCGGGCGGTCCGGCAGGCCTGAGTGAAGATCTCGGCGTCTCCCAGGCCGACCTCGGCCACCACTTCGTCGAGGTGCGCCGGGTTGGCGGAGGTGAGCGTGCGCACCACGGTCCCGGTCCGGCGCCCGCCGACGATGGAGCTGACAGAGATGGACACTGTGGGCCTCCTATGCCGGTACGCCCGCTGACGGGGTGCCTGATGGCGTCCTCACCGCCCTCGCCGACGCCGGTTTCGGCGGTGAGGGCCGCCCGCGAACTCGTGGCGTGATCTTGCGATCAGGTCGCCACGAAGTACAAGATCGCGACAGGTTGGGGTTAGACCGACATTTTCTTTTGAAGGTTCTCGTCGAGGGCCCGCAGGAACTCCTGGGTGGTCAGCCAGCCCTGGTCGCCGCCGACGAGCAGCGCGAGGTCCTTGGTCATCTGCCCGCCTTCGATGGTCTCGACGCAGACCCGCTCGAGGTCGGTGGCGAACTCGGTCACCGCCGGCGTGCCGTCGAGTTTGCCGCGGTGGGCCAGGCCGCGGGTCCAGGCGAAGATCGACGCGACCGGATTGGTGGAGGTGGGCTTGCCCTGCTGGTGCTGGCGGAAGTGCCGGGTCACGGTGCCGTGCGCGGCCTCGGCCTCGACGGTCTTGCCGTCCGGCGTCATCAGCACGCTCGTCATGAGGCCGAGCGACCCGAAGCCCTGCGCGACGACGTCGGACTGCACGTCACCGTCGTAGTTCTTGCAGGCCCAGACGAGGCCGCCGTCCCATTTGAGGACCTGGGCGACCATGTCGTCGATCAGCCGGTGTTCGTAGGTGATGCCGGCCGCCTCGAAGTCGGCCTTGAACTCCGACTCGAAGATCTCCGCGAACAGGTCCTTGAAGCGCCCGTCGTAGGCCTTGAGGATCGTGTTCTTCGTCGACAGGTACAGCGGAAGCCGACGGTCGAGCGAGTACCGCATCGTGGCGCGGGCGAAGTCGCGGATCGAGTCGTCGAAGTTGTACATGCCCATGGTGATGCCGCCGCCGGAGAACTTCGCCACCTCGATCTCGATCGGCGAACCTTCGCCCTCGGGGACGTAGGTCAGCGTCACGGTGCCCGGGCCCGGCACCACGAAGTCGGTCGCGCGGTACTGGTCGCCGTGCGCGTGCCGGCCGATGATGATGGGTTTGGTCCAGCCGGGCACCAGGCGCGGAATGTTCGCGGCCACGATCGGCTCGCGGAAGACGACGCCGCCGAGGATGTTCCTGATCGTGCCGTTGGGCGACCGGTACATCCGCTTCAGGCCGAACTCCTCGACCCGCGCCTCGTCCGGCGTGATGGTCGCGCACTTGACGCCGACGCCGTGCTGCTTGATGGCGTTCGCCGCGTCGATCGTGACCTGGTCCCCGGTGGCATCGCGGTGTTCGATGCCGAGGTCGTAGTACCTCAGGTCGATGTCCAGGTAGGGCAGGATCAGCTGCTCCTTGATGAACTGCCAGATGATCCTCGTCATCTCGTCGCCGTCGAGTTCGACGACAGGCCCCGCTACCTTGATCTTGGGCATGCTGTAGCTGTCCCTTCGTACCGCGTGGTCACGCTCGCTGCCGGTCAAGCAGTCCTTTAAGGCTCGTATTTCAGGCTATCGGAGCATTCGAAGGTCTAGACCCCTGTGCGCCCTACGGCAGCCGGGCCCACGCTCTAAGGCTGCACGGCGTACGCGACGGCGGTGATGGCGATGGCGAAGCCGACCAGGATGAGCACGTCGATCGCGCGATTGCGGGTGGCGAGCAGGCCGACCTGGCCCGCCGGCAGCACCAGCCTGGCCAGCGCGCCGAAGAGCACCGCCGCGCCCACAACCAACGAGCCCTTCTTGAAGTGGCCGGTCGCCTCGACGGCCAGCCCGGCGGCCAGGCCCACCAGCACGCACACGTACGGCACCTGACGAACCCAGCGCGGCAGGCCACCGCGGCTCATCAGCGACTTGCGCCGCGTCGGCGGGCCGGATGCGGGTGCGGGTGCGGCGCGCCGACGCGCTTGCATGCTGGTCACCCCTACTCGGCTCGACCGCCGGCCGGTGTGCGCCGGCACGCGTTTTGTCACGACGGTGTTGAGAGACCGTGAGACGCACGCGACACACGTGGTGCGCGCGTACCCTCCCGACGGTCGGTCTTGAGTTTAGCCGGGGACCCCGTACCCTTTGTGGCATCGGTGCTACCCACCAGTAGGAGGGTGTGACCATGGCACGGCCGGGTAACTCCGCAGTCAGGGGTCGCTAACTAGCTGGGAGGACTGCCGTGGAGGCGCCGTTCATCCGGATCGAGGACAGCGGTATGGTGCTGCCGCTGCGCCCCGAGGTCACGACCATCGGCCGTGGGCGAGGTGTCGACATCCGGCTCGACGACCCGAGTGTTTCCCGCTTGCATGCCGAGATCGTCCGCCGCGGTCCATACGTCTATATCGTCGACATGGGCCTTTCTCGTAACGGAACCAGGGTCAACGGGCGCCCGATAGCCCGCCGGGTGCTCGAAGACGGCGACGTCGTCAGCTTCGGTACGGCACGCTGTCGCATGGGCGGCATCCCGCGAGAGGATGTCGACCCCGATGTCGAGGTGCGCAGGGCGGTCGCCCCCGAGCTGACCCGCCGCGAGGTGGACGTGCTGACCTCGCTGTGCCGGCCGGCCCTGTCCGATGAGGCGTTCGTCGCTCCGGCGACGGCGCGCGAGATCGCACAGGACTTGGTCGTCACCGAGGCCGCCGTCAAGCAGCATCTGCTGCGGCTCTATCAGAAGTTCCGGATTCCGGAGGGGCCCAACCGGCGTACCAGGCTGGCCAACGAGGTCATCGCCATGGGCCTCGTGCGGCCGCTGCCGCCGGTGCACGTGCCGCCCCAGGCGCGCAACCCGGCCGACGGCCGTCCCGGCGACGTTCGCGCGCCGGGGCCGGGTCATGGAGCCGGGCACGGGCCTGGGCACGGGCCGGGCCATTCGGCCAACTCCACCCGCCCGCCCCAGGTCACCGGGCGCCGCGCCAGCTGACCTAGCGTCCCTCTCGTTCCGCCGCGGCGACCACGTTCGACAGGAGCATCGCCCGGGTCATCGGCCCGACGCCGCCGGGGTTCGGCGCGATCCACGCGGCGACCTCGCGGACGTCGGGGGCGACATCACCGACGAGCCTGCCGTCGACCCGCGAGACGCCGACGTCGACCACGACCGCGCCGGGCTTGACCATGTCGGCCGTGATCAAGCTCGGGAAGCCGGCCGCGGCCACGACGATGTCGGCGTTCCTGGTGTGCGCGGCGAGGTCTCTCGTGCCGGTGTGGCACAGCGTCACCGTCGCGTTGTCGGTGCGCCGGGTGAGCAGCAGGCCCAGTGCCCGGCCGACGGTGATGCCGCGCCCGATCACCGTGACGTCGGCTCCGCGCACCGGGACGTCGAACCGGCGTAGCAGCTCAACGATGCCCAGCGGCGTGCACGGCAGCGTCCCCGGCTGCATGAGCACGAGCCGGCCGAGGTTGACCGGATGCAGCCCGTCCACGTCCTTGACCGGATCGACCCGCTCCAGCACACGCTGTTCGTCGAGTTCCTTGGGCAGCGGCAGCTGAACGAGGTAGCCGGTGCAGGCCGGATCGGCGTTCAGCTCGGCGACGACGCGCTCGACGTCCTCCTGGGTGGAGTCGGCTGGCAGGTCGCGCCGGATGCTCGCGATGCCGACCTCGGCACAGTCGCGGTGCTTCATGCCCACATACACGTGGCTGCCTGGATCGTCCCCCACCAGCACGGTGCCGAGCCCGACCGCCACGCCGCGCTCGCGCAGCGCCGTGACGCGCTGCTTCAGCTCGCCGCGGATCGCCGCCGCGACCGCCTTGCCATCCAGAATCTTGGCCGTCACGATCCCAATCTTGCCAGCCGGAGCCGCAGCTCAGTCGGCGCGCTCCCGCCAGGCGATAACCCGATCGGTGAGATGCCAGCTCACGTACGCGGCGAGCAGACCGCCGAACACCATGGCGACGGTGGCCAGCAGCGCCAGGGCGTGGGTCATGAACCATGTGCTCCGCACGAGCAGATCAAGGATCACGTCGGTCACCGGGACTCCTCACTGATTGCGCCGCGCGCCGGGGCGCACAGTTGGGCCGGGCCGCGGTTCGGCCGAGATTACCAACGATGAGCGGCTCCGGCGGACCCGGCGAAGCCGCCGCGTGGCTCGCCGGCCCTCTCGGACCACCGGAGCTCGCCGCGGCAAACCGAGTCGGCCGGAGTCGGCCGGAGTCGGCCAGATATGCCCGGACAGCCCCGTCGGCAGAGTGAGCCGGCGTCGGTCGCGTCGGTCGCGTCGGCCGCGTCGGTGAGTCAGTGGAAGAAGTGGCGGACGCCGGTGAAGTAGAGCGTGAGGCCGGCCTTGTGCGCGGCGGCGATCACCGCTTCGTCACGGACGGAGCCGCCGGGCTCGACGACGGCGCGTACGCCGGCCTCCGCCAGCACCTCCAGACCATCGGGGAACGGGAAGAACGCGTCGGAGGCCGCCACCGCCCCGGCCGCTCGGTCGCCGGCCCGCGACACCGCGAGCCGGGCCGCGTCGACCCGGTTGACCTGGCCCATGCCGATCCCCACGGTGGCCTGGTCGTGGGCCAGCAGGATCGCGTTGGACTTCACCGAACGGCACGCCCGCCAGGCGAAGGCGAGATCGCGTGACATCGCCTCGTCGGCCGCGGCACCGGCCATGAGCTGCCACGCCGCCGGATCGTCGCCGGGTGCGTCAACGCGGTCGGCGCTTTGCAGCAGCAGCCCGCCGTCGATCCGGCGGAACTCGGCGACGTTGCGCGGCCCCGCCGGACAGCGCAGCAGCCGGACGTTCTTCTTCTTGGTGAGCGTGGCGAGCGCCTCGTCGGCGAAGCCGGGGGCCACGATGACCTCGGTGAAGATGTCGGCGAGCTGATCGGCCATCGCGGCCGACACCGGCCGGTTGGTCGCGATGACGCCGCCGAAGGCGGACACCGGGTCGCAGGCGTGGGCCTTGCGGTGCGCGGTGGCGATGTCGTCGCCCACCGCGATCCCGCACGGGTTGGCGTGCTTGATGATGGCGACGCAGGGCTCGGTGAAGTCGTAGGCGGCGCGCTGGGCGGCATCGGCGTCGACGTAGTTGTTGTACGACATCTCCTTGCCGTGCAACTGCTCGGCCGCCGCCAGCCCGCCGCCTCGGCCATCAGCTTGAGGTGGCGGGCTGGAAACATAAAGCGCGGCGCGCTGGTGCGGATTCTCGCCGTAACGCAGCACGGCCGCGCGCTCCCAGGTGGCACCGAGGAAGTCGGCCCACCGCGCGTCCGTCGCGACTTCGTCGGGCGCGAGCACGTTGGCGAACCAGGAGGCCACCGCCACGTCGTAAGCGGCGGTGTGCGCGTACCCCCGGGCCGCCAGGCGGCGTCGCTGCTCGAGGGTGAACCCGCCCTGCCTGACCACCGTGAGCACCGCGTCGTACGACCCGGGATCGACGACGACGGCGACCGAAGCGTGGTTCTTGGCGGCGGCCCTGATCATCGCCGGACCGCCGATGTCGATTTGCTCGACGCACTCGTCGTGGCCGACGCCGGAGGCGACGGTTTCGGCGAACGGATAGAGGTTGGAGACCAGCAACTCGAACGGTGCGATGGTGAGGTCGTCGAGCTGTCGCAGGTGCTCGGGCTTGGCCCGGTCGGCGAGCAGGCCGGCGTGCACCTTGGGATGCAGCGTCTTCACGCGGCCGTCCAGGATCTCGGGAAAACCGGTGAGCCGCTCGACCTCCATGACGGGCACCCCGGCCGCGGCGATCTTCGCGGCGGTCGAGCCGGTGGAAACGATCTCGACGCCCGCCGCGTGCAGGCCCTGGGCCAGCTCGACCAGTCCGGTCTTGTCGTACACGCTGACCAGCGCGCGCCTAATCGCCGTACGGCTCACCTGCCGGGCTCCCTTCGTTGCACGAGACACATTTCAATGACACCCGCCGGCCGTGCGCGGTCCAGCCGTCTCTGGCCAGCCGCCCGACGACCTCGACCAGCAGCCGGCGCTCCACCTGCTTGATCCGTTCGTGCAGGGACTCCTCGTCGTCGTGCCAGCGCACCCGGACCGCCTCCTGGGCGAGCACGGGGCCGGTATCGACGCCGGCGTCGACGAAGTGCACCGAACAGCCGGTGATCTTCACACCGTACGCGAGCGCATCGCGGACGGCGTGCACGCCGGGGAAGGCCGGCAGCAGCGCCGGATGGGTGTTGACCACGGTGAATCTGGCGAGGAACGCCGGGCCCAGGAGCTTCATGAAGCCGGCGGACACGACGAGGTCAGGGTGGTGCGCGGCGACCATCTCGGTGATGGCCGCGTCCCAGTCAGCGCGCGTGGGATAGTCGGCGACCCGGGCCACGAACGTCGGCACCCCGGCCCGCTCGGCGCGCGCGAGACCCTCGATGCCGGGCCTGTCGGCGCCGACAGCACCGACCTCGGCCCCATAGGCTGGGTCTACGCACGCGTCGAGCAGCGCCTGTAGGTTGGTCCCCGCGCCGGAGACGAGGACGACGAGCCGGGCGGACACCGTTGACTCCCCCTGCTTGACGACACGACCGGAGCACGACCGGAGGCTGCGTCCGGCCATCCGCAGCCTACCGGCACACCCCGACGCTCATCGCGAGGAGGACAGGTGACTGACCAGGCCCGACAGGATGCGCCGGGCGGCGAGTCAGGGCCGGCCACCGATCCGATGCCCCCGGTGCCGCCGGAGCGGACCGACCGGCCCGACGGGACCAACCCGCCCGGTCAGTTCGGTGCTTCCGGCAAGTCCGGGCAATCCGGGCAGCGGCCGACTCCGGGCGGCGCCGACCCCGCCGGCAGATGGGCGCTGGCGCTCGGCTCCGCCGCCCTGCTGTTGATGATCGTCTTCCCGCCGGCCGCGCCGCTGCCGGCGGCCGCCGCGCTGGTCGTGGGCGTGCGGGCCCGGCGCCGGGCCCGGCGCGCCGCCCGGACCGCCGGGCGCGGGACGCTGGCCGGCGTCATCATGGGCTCGGTCGGGCTGGCCATCTCGATTCCGCTGGCGACGACCCAGATCATGTTGTGGAGTGAGCTGAACCGCTATCTGGATTGCCGGGAGACGGCGAACACGATCACCGATGAGCAGGGCTGCAGGGACACGTTCCTGCGCGAGGTCGAAAACAAGTTCAACCTCCGCCAGGGCTCACTCGAGCGCTACGACATCCCGATGTAGGCCCGGCGGCCGCCGGCCGTCCCGACCCGGTTATTGATCATCGCGGAGGATGTAGATGGCGCCCCCGCGGGTTTCCGTCTTCTCGGCATCGGTGGCCCGTTCGCGCTGGGCGCCGAGCACCGGCTCGGGGTCGACGAACTGCACCAGGTCGGCCGGCGCCGGTGCGGCCGGCACTGGCGGCCGCCCGGTCGCGTCCTTAGCCGCGGAGCCGGTGGATCCGGGGCCCGGCTCGGCCCGCCCGCGGACCTGTCTGAACATCGACCAGTTCATCGCCCACGCCGCGATCGCCGCGGCGACCCCGACCTCGAGCGCCGCCATGCAGCCGACCTGCCATGCCGAAGGCCCCATCGTGGCGAGCTGCAACGCGCTGCTGGTGACGACCCTGGCGCTGTTCGCGAC
>CALAED010000319.1 GCA_937891035.1 uncultured Thermomonosporaceae bacterium
CGCAGCCGGCCTGCTCGAGCCGGCGGGCCAGCACCGGGTCGTCGTCGGTGTACGGCAGCACAACGAACCCGTCGGCGACGAGTTGCTCGGCGGCGCTCAGCAGCTCCACCGGGTCGGGCAGCAGGGTGCGCTCGTCGGCGATCACCTCAAGCTTGATCCAGTTCGTCTCCAGGGCCTCGCGGGCCAGCTTGGCCGTCAGCACCGCCTCGCCCGCGGTGAAACAGCCGGCGGTGTTGGGCAGCACCCGGATGTCGCGGCGGCGCAGCACGTCGAGCACCGAGCCGTGGGCGGTGGGCGAGACCCGGCGCATCGCCACCGTCGTCAGCTCGGTCCCCGACGCGATCAGCGCCTCTTCCAGCGCCGCCATGCTGGGCGCGCCGCCCGTTCCCATGATCAGCCGGGACTCGAACGGCTCTTGGCCGATGACGAGGTCATCGCGTTCCGGCACCTGCTCGCTCATGACTGGTTCCTAGCCTCCTTGTACGGCGGTCAGCACTTCGAGCCGA
Organism: uncultured Thermomonosporaceae bacterium; assembly: GCA_937891035.1. GTDB lineage: Bacteria > Actinomycetota > Actinomycetes > Streptosporangiales > Streptosporangiaceae > CALAED01. Next base: position 507 of record CALAED010000319.1, read on the forward strand.
TCCGCGTCCCGCGTCGACGTCGTAGCCCAGTCGGACCGCCGGATGATCTCGCCGTTGAGCGCGACCGCGACTCCGGAAGGCGCTTGCGTCACCGACTCGACGATGGTCGCCACCGTCGCGCCGTCGGGCACCTCACGCGGCTCTCCGTTAACGATCACCTGCACGGCCGAACCTTTCGGGGGTGAAGGGCATGGCCGCCGCGGGCACCCGTCCGGTGGCCAGCAGCTCCGCCATGATGTCGCCGGTGATCGGGGCCAATAGCACGCCGCCGCGGAAGTGGCCGCTCGCGATGTGCAACCCGGGCGGGCCAAGTGGGCCGAGGACCGGCGCGTTGTCCGGCGAGCCGGGCCGCAGCCCGGCGATCACCTCGGCGAACTCGAGCTCGGTGACGCCGGGTACCAGCTCGCGGGCGTCGCGCAGCAGCTCCCACAGGCCGCCGGCGGTCACCGTCGTGTCGAAGCCCAGCTCCTCTTGCGTCGCGCCGATCACCACCTCACCGTCGGAGCGGGGCACGAGGTAGATCGGCGAACCGCGCACCATCCCTCTGGTGCTGCGGGTCAAGAAGGGCGCCCGCGTGCGCAGCCGCAGGATCTGACCCTTCACCGGCCTGATCTCTGGCAGCGTGCGCGGCGGCAGGCCTTTCAGGTCGCCGGTCCAGCTCCCGGCGGCGAGCACGACCTGGCCGGCCCGCAGCTCCTCGCCGCCGGCCAGCCGGACCCCGGCCGCGGCGTCGCGCTCCATGATGATCTCGGTCACCCGAGTGCGGACGATCGTGCCGCCCGACCGTTCCACGGCGTCGAGCAGGGCGGCGCACAGCCGCCGCGGGTCGATGGCGCCGTCGTCTGGGGCCAGCAGCCCGCCGCGCACGGACGGGGCCAGCATGGGTTCGAGCCGGCGGCATTCGCGCCCGGTGAGCGCTTCGGCCCGGACGCCCACGGACTCTTGGAAGCGCCGCAGGTCATCGATAAGGGCGAGGTCGTCGGCGTCGAAGGCGACTTGGAGCAGCCCGTCGGCGCGATAGTCCGTGGTCATGCCGGTCAGCTGCTCGAGCTCGGCCACGAACCCCGCATAACGATCGCGCGATGCGATGCCGAGGTGCATCAGCGGTTCTTCGCCGTAGCTGAGCTCGCTGATCGGAGTGATCATCCCGGCGCCGGCGTAGGAGGCCCCGCTCGCGGGGGCCGGATCCACCACGGTCACGGCGAGACCGCGTCCGGCGGCCCGCCACGCGGTGGCCAGGCCGATGACGCCGGCCCCGATGATCAATGCGTCCACGTCGCTCCCTTCGCCGGCATGATCCGGATCAGGTCCAGGGCCTGCCTGCCGCGGCGACCGCCGCGATCGGCGCCCGCCTGGTGACGGGACGCCGCGAGCCCTTGCGGTCGGGAACTGTCAGCTCCCCTCTCAGCCCGGTCCACACCGGACTCCCGCGCCTATCGACATCCAGTTTAATGGCCGGCGATCGCATTTGACGCGCCGGAAGTGCCCGAAGCCGGGCAACATGGGACATTAGGGTAGGCCCGCATGGAGAAGGTCGTCATCGTCGGCGGTGGTCTGGCGGGCCTGCGCACCGCCGAGGCGCTGCGCCGAGCCGGGTTCGAAGGTGAGCTGACCTTGGTCGGCGCGGAGCCGTACCCGCCCTACGATCGGCCGCCGCTGTCCAAGGCCGTCCTCATGGGCGCCGCCGACGACACCACTCTCGACGCGGATCTCGACGCGCTGCGCTGCCGGCCGTTGCTCGGCTGCCGGGCAAACGCGCTGCGGCTTGCCGAGGCCGGCGCCGGGGGAACGGTCACGACGACCGCCGGTGAGCTGACCTTCGACGGCCTCGTGATCGCCACCGGCGCGACTCCCGTCGCGCTGCCCGGCGCCGGGCGGCGACCCGCCGGGGGGCCGGCCGGCGCCGCGGCTGACGCGGACGGCGGCGCGGCGGCGGGGACGGCCCGCGTCCATCTACTTCGCACGATCGACGACTCGCGGAGGCTGCGGGCGGCGTTGCGGCCACAGCGGCGGGTGACCATCGTCGGCGCGGGCTGGATCGGCGCCGAGGTCGCCACCGCGGCCGCCAACGCCGGCTGCCGGGTGACGGTCGTCGAGGCGGCCGGCGTTCCGCTGGCCGCCGCGCTGGGCGCCGAGGTGGGCGCGCTGACCGCGTCCTGGTACGCGGAGGCGGGGGTGGACCTGCTGCTCGGCCGGAAGGTGGTGGCGGTCGAGTCCGGCGGACTCGCCCTCGCCGACGGCGGGTGGGTCGACGCCGACGACGTGCTGGTGTGCATCGGGGTGCGGCCGGAGACCGGCTGGCTGGCCGGATCCGGGCTCGCGATGGACGACGGCGTCGTGGTGGACGGGTCGCTCCGCGCCGCCACCGAGGGCGGCGAGCCGCGCCCGGATGTCGTCGCCGTCGGCGACTGCGCGGCCTGGTGGTCGGCGCGGTACGGGCGCCGGCTGCGCATCGAGCATTGGGACACCGCGCTGAACTCGCCCGACGTGGCCGCCGACACCCTGATGGGCCGGCCGGCGACCTACGATCCGGTGCCCTACTTCTGGTCGGAGCAGTTCGGCCGCATGGTGCAGTACGCGGGATGGCACCAGGGCGCGGAACGCCTGGTCAAGCGGGGTGATCCAAATGGCCGGAAATGGGCACTCTGCTGGCTCACCGATGATCGTTTGGATGCGATTTTGACCGTCGACAGGCCCCGTGACCTGGTACAGGCCCGAAGGATCATGGCCGCGGACGGCCGCATCGCTCCGGGGCCGCTCGCGGATCCGGAGGTGCCCGTACGTAACGCGGTGCCATCCTGAGGGTTTCAGCAGGCCGCCCAGGTGGTAAGCAGGGGCCGTGACGCAGACGCACTCCGTTGCCGACTCAACGATCGATACGTACACCAATGGCCTCGTCGGAGAGTGGCTCTCCCTGCACGAGGTGGCCGGCCGGCTCGGGATCGACCCGAAGCGCGCCAAGCAGTTGATCCGCGATCACAAGCTCCTGGCGGTGCACCGCGCCGGCGGTCTATCCGTGCCGGCGGCGTTCATCCATGAGGGCCAGGTCCTCAAGGGGCTGAGCGGCACGCTCACCGTGCTTGCCGACGCCGGCTATGACGACGTGGCCGCGCTCCGCTGGCTGTTCACCGCCGACGACACGCTGCCCGGCACGCCGGTGCAGGCGCTTTCCGAAAACCGCGGCACCGAGGTACGCAGGCGCGCTCAGGCGCTCGCCTTTTGACGATGTTCCCTTCCGCGCGGGCCGTGGCGTTGCGGGCCCGGCTGGATCGGGCCCGCCTTTACCTATGCACCGACGCCCGGATTCGGCAGGGTGACCTGCCGCGGTTTCTGGACACGGTGCTGGCGAACGGCGTCGACATCGTGCAGTTGCGCGACAAGGGCCTCGAGGCGCGGCAGGAGATCGAATACCTCTCGGTGTTCCGGGCGGCCTGCGACCGGCACGGCGCGCTGCTCGCGGTGAACGACCGGGCCGACATCGCCTATGCCGTGCACCCGGACGTGCTTCATCTGGGCCAGGACGACCTGCCGGTGCGGGCCGCCCGCGGCATCCTGGGCGAGGACATCCTCATCGGCCGCTCCACACATTCCGGCGAACAGGCCATGGCCGCCGCCGAGGAGCCCGGTGTGGACTACCTGTGCGCCGGGCCGATCTGGCCGACCCCGACCAAACAGGGCCGGCCGGCGGCGGGCCCGAAGCTGGTGGAGTACGTCGCGGCCCACCGGGTCTCGCGGCCCTGGTTCGCGATCGGCGGCATCGACCTCACCAACATCGACCAGGTGATCTCGTGGGGCGCGCGCCGGGCGGTGGTGGTCCGCGCGATCACGGAGGCCGCCGCCCCGGGGGAGGCCGCCGCCGAACTGGCCCGCAGGCTACGAAACGCGGGCGCCTATTAGGGCATTGACGGGGCGCGGCGTGATCGCGCTGCGACAATGAGGCCATGACCGCTGGACCGGATGACGAACGGTACGTCGACTTGTTTGACGACGACTTGGAAATCCTGCCGGATCAGACTCGCGACGACACCGACGCCGACTGGGGCGAGCGGCCTGCCGACGACGACTCCCGCCTCTTCGACGAGCGCCCGCCACACTGGTGATGGCCGCGCTCGTCACGGTCGCGCCGGGGAGGCCGCTACGACACGGGCAAGAGCATCCCCGCAACGAAGCCGACCACGATGACCAGCGCCATCGCCAGCAGCATCAGGCGGCCGAAATGGCGTGCCGGCACCCGCCGTGGCCGCGCCGCCGGGGCGGACCGCGCTCGGCCGGGCGCGGGCTCCCCGGATCGCGCCGTGCCGGCCGCCGGACGGCCGCCGTGCCTGACCCGGTCGCCGGATCGCGCTCGGTCGCCGGGCCGCGACGACGCCGCCCGCGGATCGCGCGGACGGGGCGGCGTGTCCGGTCCACGGAGAGTCTCGTCGGGCATGGCGGCTCCGGCTCATAGGGGCCTCATACGGCAATAGCCGCCGCATAGCGGCAATGGGCCTATTTGTACCGCGTCGCGGCCGTCGCCGTACCGTACTCGGGACGGCTCGCCTCAGCCGAGGCGAGCGGTGGCGGCCACGGCCAGGCTGGCGAGCGCTTCCCTGGCCTCCGGCTGGATCGGGGCGGCCCGCAGCGCGTCCGTCGCCTCGTTCGTATACGACTCGATCATGTCTTCGCACGCCGCCAGCGCGCCGGTATCGACGATCACCGACCGAAGGGCTTCGATGCCCGCGTGACCGAGTTCGCGATCGCCGAGCGTGGCCCGTACGACCTCGGCCTGAGCGGCGGTGGCGGCCCGCAGCGCGAGCGCGATCAGCACGGTCCGCTTGCCTTCTCGAAGGTCATCGCCGGCGGGCTTGCCCGTCACGGCCGGGTCGCCGAAAACGCCGAGCACGTCGTCTCGGAGCTGGAAGGCGATGCCGAGCGGCAGCCCGTACGCGGAGTAGCTCGAGAAGACGTGGGGCCGCGCGCCGGCCAGGGCGGCGCCCAGATGCAAAGGCCGTTCGATCGTGTATTTGGCGCTCTTGAACACGACCACACGCAGCGCCGACTCGACGGTGCCGTGGCCGCGTGTCTGTTCGAGGATGTCGAGGTATTGCCCGCTCATCACCTCGGTCCGCATTCCGTCATAGACCGGACGGCCGCGCCGCAGGGCGGCACGGGGCAGGCCGCTCTCCTCGTACATCTGCCCCGACCACGACAGGCACAGATCACCGAGCAAGATCGCCGCACTGGTGCCGAACACGGCGGCCGCGCCCGGCCAGCCGGCGCTTTCGTGCAGGGACTCGAACCGCCGGTGCGCCGCCGGCCGCCCGCGCCGGGTGTCGCTGGCGTCCATCACATCGTCGTGGACGAGCGCGCCGGCCTGCAGCAGCTCAAGCGATGCCGCGGCCGGCACGATCTCGGGCAGGTCGGCGCCGCCGGCGCCGCGCCATCCCCAATAGCAAAACGCCGGCCGCAGCCGCTTGCCGCCGGTGAGGAAGGCGGCGAGCGCCGATACGAGCGGGTCGAGATCGTCGCTGATGGCGTGCAACACCGGCCGCTGCCGATCGACGAAGGCGAACAGCGCCTCGTCGACCTCTTTGCGAAGGCGGCCGGAGGACATGCCCGTCAGCGTAGATCAACCTAAAAATCCAGATTTATTCGGGTCCGATCTTCAGTGGTGGATTTGTGACGAAGTGGCGGTGCCAGGCGACCGCCGCCGGACGCGGCTCCCGGCCC
>CALAED010000320.1 GCA_937891035.1 uncultured Thermomonosporaceae bacterium
CCCCGCTGGCGCACCCGCCGGCCGCCGCGCGGTTCGCGCACGCGGCGACGGTGCTGGCCACCGGCGATGTGCTCGTCACCGGCGGGATCGGCACGGCCGGCCGCTCGCTGTCCACCGTGGAGCTGTACCGGGCGAAGACCGGGACCTGGGAGACCGATCGCCCACCGATGACCGACCGCAGGCACGGGCACCGCGCGGTGCTCATCGGCGGCGGCAAGGTGCTCGTCGTGGGCGGCGCCGTGACCACCGGCGCGGGCGAGGTCCCCATCGCGTACTGCGAGATCTATGACCCGGAGACGGGTGCGTGGACCCCGACCGGCGGCATGGCGACCCCTCGCGCCGGCCACCAGGCGACCGCGCTGCCCGACGGCACGGTGCTCGTCACCGGCGGCGCCGGGCCGGTGGTCGCGGCCGACGGCACCGTCCGGATGTCCCCCGTCGACACCGCTGAACGCTACGACCCGGCGACGGGGGAATGGACGGTCGTCGCACCCATGCCGGGCGGCCGCGGCCGGCACCGCGCCGTCCTGCTCTCAACCGGTGCGGTCGCCGTGATCGGCGGCGCCGCGACGGTCCCGACCGTGGGTTACCGCTCTGTGGCGACGTACGACCCGAGGACGAACACCTGGGCCGGCACCGGCGCGCTCGCCGGCGGTCGCTGGGACTTCGCCGCCGTGGCGCTGGCCGACGGGCGGGTCCTCATCGCGGGCGGTTACGCCCGCGCGGGCGCATCGGCGGCGAGTGGCGCCGCCACGCCGACCGCCCGCACCGAGATCTTCACGCCGTGACATACGAGGGGGTCCTCCGATGAGCAGTCCGGCCATTACGGCCACCGGGACGTGGACGAGCGCGGGCGCGCTGCCCGCCCCCGCCGCGTGGTACGGCCAGCACGACGGCGCCGGGCTTCTCACCTCCGGCACCGACAAGGTGCTCGTGATCGGCGGGGCGGACGGGACGTCGACCGCCGTCGGCACGACCGCCGTGTACGACGCGGCGACGACGACCTGGTCGGCCGCCGCCCCGATGAAGGTGCCCCGGCGGCTCTACACCGCCACCGCGCTCGGCGACGGCCAGGTGCTCGTCGCGGGTGGGATCAGCGGGTCGCGGCAGTTCCCCGCACCGGGCCTGAACGCGGTCGAGATCTACGACCCGGCGGAGAACACCTGGACGACGGGGACGCCGATGAAGCAGGCGCGGTGGGGGCACAGCGCGGTGCTCGTCGGGACGCAGGTGCTGGTGGCCGGCGGGTTCACGGTCCGGTCAGGGCAATCGGAGCTGGCGCTGACCAGCGCGGAACTCTACGACCCCGTCGCGAAGACATGGACCGAGGTCGGGCCGATGACCGACCCGCGCGGCGGGCACGCGGCCGTGCTGTTGAAGAACGGCATGGTCCTCGTCGTCGGCGGCGCGCTGCCGATCGGGACGGGCGCCGACGCCGACCTCGCCTACTGCGAGCTGTACGACCCCACCACGAAGACCTGGTCGGCCACCGGCAGCATGAGCGCCGCGCGAGCCGGCCATCAGGCGACCGCGCTCGCCGCCGGCGCGGCGGTGCTCGTCACCGGCGGCCGCGCGCCGGGCGTGCGCGCCGACGGCACGTACGACCCGTTCAGCCGGGCGACGGCCGAACTGTACAACGCCGGCACCGGTACCTGGTCGCAGGTGGATGATCTGCCCGGCGGCCGCGCGTACCACCGGACCGTCGCGCTCGGCGCGGACAAGGCGCTGGCGGTCGGGGGCACCGGCGACATCCGCGACGACGCGGGCTACGAGAGCGCGGCGATCTTCGACCATGGCACCAAGAAGTGGACGCCGGCGGGCGGCCTGTCCACCGGCCGGTGGGCCTTCGCCGCGGTCGCGCTGTCCGGCGGGCGGGCGATGGTCGCCGGCGGGGTGGCCCGCTCCGGCGCCGCGGCGGCGGCCGCCGACGCCGAGGAACTGGCGGCGACGGCCGAGATCTTCAGCACGGCGCCGACGCCATGAACGCGTACTCGTTCCTGCCGTGGCTGCGGTCGGGCATCGCCACCAAGATCGTGGCGCCGGCCGGCACCGACAGCCGGGCCAGTCTCCCCGTCACCCTGCACGTCGCGGGCGACGCGGTCATCGCCGGCGCGCCGCCCATCGGCGTCGACGTGGTGCGAAACGTGCAGATCTACGGGCCGGGTGACGTGATCGGGGTCGACGGCCGCGCCGTGTCCCGGATCGAACCGCGTCCGTGGATCACCAACGTGGAGCCGAACTACCTCGCGCACATCGAGTTCTACGACGAGGACTTCCCCTGGCGCTACAGCCCCGCCGGGGCGCAGGGCGCGGGCGGCCGGCTCACGCCGTGGCTCGCGCTCATCGTGCTCGCCGGCGACAAGGACGGCGCGAACGGGGAGTTCACCGACGGCGCCGCCGGCGCGGGGCGGCCGTTGCCGTTCATCACGGTCCTCGACGCGGCGGTGCTGCCGCCGCCGGCACAGCTCGGCGCGTTCGCCCACGTCCACGTCAACGGCGACCTCGACGCGCCGGTGGTGTCGACGAACATGGACGCGGTGCTCCCCACGCTGCAACGGGTGCTCGACACCAACGCCGACAACGCGTGCTCCCGCCTGATCTGTCCGCGGCGGCTCGCGCCCAACACCGGCTACCACGCGTTCCTCGTGCCCGCCTACGAGAGCGGGCGGCGGGCCGGGCTCGGGCTGCCGCCCGGGCCGGTCGGCACGCGGTTCGCGTGGGACGACGGCGACCACGAACTGCCCGGACAGCTGCCGTACTACCACCGCTGGTTCTTCAGCACCGGCACCGCCGGCGACTTCGAGTTCCTGGTACGGCTCCTCGAGCCGCGGCCTGTCGATCCGCGGGTCGGGCTGCGCGACATGGACGTGCACAAATCCGCCGGTCCCGGCCTGCCCGGCATCAACACTCCGGCCGCGATCGGCGGCGTGCTGCGGCTCGGCGGCGCGCTCGAGGACCCCGAACACGTCACCGATGACTGGGATAAATGGGACAACTGGGAGGTCCCCGGTCAGCCGTTCCATCCGTTTCAGACCGCGCTCGCCGCGCGGATCAACCTCGCCGACAACTACCTCGAGGTGGGTCCGGCCGAGGCGCACGCGAACCTCGCGGAGCCGGAGCCGGAGCCGGAGCCGGAGCCGGGGGCGGGGGCGGGGCAGGAGGCGGGGCCGGGGCAGGAGCCGGAGCCGCGACGCGACCCCGTGATCACGCCGCCGCTCTACGGCCGCTGGCACGCGCGGGCCGCCCGGCTGCTCACCGAACGGGACGGCACGCCGATCCAGCACGATCGCAACTGGGTACACCGGGTGAACCTCGACCCCCGATTCCGGGTGGCGGCGGGCCTCGGCGCGCGGATCGTCCGGGAACGGCAGGACGAGTTCATGGACGCGGCCTGGGCGCAGGTCGGGGACGTCGTGGCCGCCAACGCGCGCATCCGTGCAGCGCAGCTCGCGCGCGAGGTCGGGTTCGCGCTGAAGAAAAAGCACCTCGACGAGCCGACGACCGTCACCACCGTCACCACCGCCACCACCGCCACCACCGCCGAGGAACGCTCCGGCCGGGCGCTGACCATTACCGCGCCCACCCACCTGCGCGTGACGCTCGAGGCAGGCCCGTCGGGGCCGGTCGCGGTCCGGCTCGCCGCGAACGGCGAGCGGATCGCCGCGAACGGCGAGCAGGTCACCGTCGGTTACCGAGTCAACCGCAGCCGCGTCACCGCGGCGCCGATGTCCGGGGCGATGCGCCGGATCATCCGGCCGGGCGCGCGGCTGGTCCGGGCCCTGCCCTTCCCCGGCGGTCGTCCGGACGCGCTGATCTCCTTGCTGGACAAGGAAACCGGCGGGATCACCGCGGCCGGTCTCAAGGCGCCCCCGCCCGCCGTCGTCACCCCGGCCGAGGTGGCCGCCGAGCTCACCGACCCCGTCTTCGGGTCCGGCCGGCTGCCGAGCAGTGCTGACTTCCGGATCACCTTCCCCGGCGATCCGTTCGTACCGCACGAGGGCGGCCCCGACAGCGTGGAGGCGACGCGGTTCAAAAGGGCGATCCTGGACGTCGAGGACAGCTGGCGGGCGGCCGAGATCGGCGGCCAGGCCGAGCTCCCCGAGGCGCTCGGCGTCACGGCGGCCACCGGCGTCATGCTCACCGGGCTCGCGGCCGACGAGACCGTGCCGGCGACGGTGCTCAGCTCGATGAGGTTGCCGGCGCGGCTGCGGCCGTTCGCCAAGCGGTTCATCGAGGTGATGGCCTACCCGATCATCGACCTGCCCATGTACAAGGCGCTGCTCGGGCTGTCGGTCGACCTGTTCGTGCCCAACCTCAACCAGGTGCCGCCCAACTCGATCACATTGCTGCGCACCAACCAGAAGTTCATCGAGTCGTTCCTCCTCGGGCTCAACTTCGAGATGAACCGCGAACTGCTGTGGCGGGAGTACCCGACCGACCAGCGCGGCACGACCTTCCGCCAGTTCTGGGACGCCCGCACCGAGCTGCCCCGGCCCGGCGAGCCCGAAGCGGACAGACGGGAGCGGCTCTACGACATCCCGCCGATCCACGTGTGGGACAAGGCGACCGCGCTCGGCGAGCACGACAACCGGGACATCGAGCAGGAAGAGGAGCTCGTGTTGGTGATCAGAGGCGAGCTGCTCAAGAAGTACCACAACGCGGCCGTCTACGCCCAGCGGGCGAGCTGGGTACCCGACAACCTGCACCCGGACCTCACCCGCGAGCGGGTGCCGGTCGAGCCGCACGACCCTCTGCACCCGACGACCGAAGAGATCAAGCTGCCGCTCTACGAGGCGCAGGTCGAGCCGGACATCTACCTGCTCGGCTTCGATCTGACGAAGGCGCAGGCCAAGGGCGATCCGACCGGCGGCGACCCCGGCTGGTTCTTCGTCATCAAGGAACGGCCCGGCGAGCCGAGGTTCGGCCTCGACGACGGGCCGAAGACCGACGTCGAGACCTGGAACGACCTGACGTGGGCCGACGTGACCGACCCCGGTGACCGGTTCCTCGACGTCGACGACGCGACCAAGACGGTGCTGCTCAAGGACCTCAGCGACGAGGTGGCCGACGCGGAGAAAGCCGATCAGCACGCGGAAGACCTGTCCATCCCGCTGTGGCAGGCGGGGCTCAGCTCGGCCGATCTCGCCTACATCCTGTTCCAGGCACCGGTGCTGATGGCCGTCCACGCACAGGAGATGTTGCGCTGATGGCCGACGACAACGACATGCTCGCCGCCGCTGAACTGAGCGGCGACCACCCGGTGCTGCTCGGCCCCGTCCGGCTCGAGGTCCGCTTCACCGACACCGAACTGCTGGTCCGGGTGTTTCCCGACGAGTGGTCGATCGACAAGTTCGAGG
>CALAED010000321.1 GCA_937891035.1 uncultured Thermomonosporaceae bacterium
GATCTCCGGGCGATGTTCCTCGGCTTCGTCCGGGACCGCAGGGCTCTGTTCTTCACCGTGCTGTTCCCGCTGTTCTTCTTGCTGTTGTTCGGCGGGCTTTTCAAGAACCAGTCGACGAGCAAGGCCAACGTGCTCCAGGTGGGCGCGGTCGCCGCCATCGACCAGGCCGCCCCGGCGCAGCGGGCCGGACTCGACACCGTACTCAAGATCACCCAGGTGACCGACGCCGACGAGGCGGCCAGGAAGGTCAGGGAGGGCGGCGTCGCCGCGGCGATCAGTCAGCGGGGCGACCGCGTCGTCATCGACTATTCCGCGGCCGACCCGGTCAAGGCGCAGCTCGTGCGGAACGCCATCCAGGACCTGGCGCACAGCGGCGGCCCGCCGGCCTTCCAGGTGTCGGCCCGCCAGGTGGAGGATGAGTCGCTCAAACCGATCCAGTTCTACACGCCCGGCCTGCTCGGCTGGGCGATCGCCTCGGCCGCCATGTTCGGCGCGTCGGCCACCCTGGTGACCTGGCGGACCAAGGGGACGCTGCGCCGGATCCGGCTGGCGCCGGTGGCCACCACCGGAGTGTTCGGCGCGCGGATCGGGGTCAGCCTCGGCATCGCGCTGGTACAGATGGCGCTGTTCATCGGGGTTGGCACCCTCTCGTTCTTCGGCCTCACGCTGTCGGACGACTGGTGGATGGCGGTCCCGCTGGTGCTGTGCGGCACGCTGGCGTTCTTGTCGATCGGGCTGCTCATCGGCGCGTGGGCGACCACGCAGGAGTCGGCGCAGACGATCGCGCAGCTCATCGTGTTGCCGATGGCCTTCCTGGGCGGCTCGTTCTTTCCCCTCGACATCACGCCCGGGTGGCTGCAGGTCATCGCGAACGTCTTCCCGCTCAAGCATCTCAACGAAGCCATGCTGAACGTCATGGTGCGCGGTGAGGGTCCGGTCAGCGTGCTGCCGCAGATCGGGATCCTGCTCGCCTTCGCGCTGGTGGCCTCGCTGCTGGCCGCCCGGCTGTTCCGCTGGGAGGCCACCCCCAACTGAACGCCGGCCGAATCGGCGTAGGCCGGCTCCACCGTGCGCCGGCCGCCCGGCCGGGGAAGGCGGCGGCTCAAGCGCGACGGAAGATTGAGGTTGAACCAAGGGATGCGATATGACGTCTGTCACTATGCGGGTCATTCCGCTGAGGGCGTAGCCGGATGCCGCTTGGGAAGGCCGGTGTCGGGTTAGATGTTGTCCTAAGTACCGACCCCGAGATGAGGAAGGTGCCGTGACTGGAGCTCTTGCCCCGACCAAGCCGCTGGCGGCCGCGGACCGCTGTGACCGCTGCGGCGCCCAGGCCTATTTCCGCGTAATGCTCGCGGGCGGCGGTGAGCTGCTGTTCTGTGCCCACCACGGGCGCAAGTACGGTGACGCTCTCCGCGAGGCCGGGGCCGAGATCGTGGATGAGACCGAGCGGCTGCGTGATATCGCGGCCACCGCCCCTGCCGAAGAACGTTAAGGGCAGGCCGTCGTGCGACAGCGGGCCGGCTCGTTGATGCGCGGCGGCAGCCCCTGACATAACCACATACAAGGATTCAGCGAGGACGGCCACCGAGGACGGTGGCCGTCGCCGTCTTCGAGTCAGGCACGCACGCGGTAGTGGTAGCGGCCGGCCACCCGAAAGCCCTCCTGCTCATACAGCCGGCGGGCGGCGGCGTTGCCTTCGACCACGATGAGATAGGCGCGGCGCGCGCCCTGGCTTCGCGCCACTTCGAGCAGCGTGCGCAGCACGGCGCGGCCGAGGCCACGTCCGCGGGCGGCCGGCGCCACGGCCATGCAATAGATCCCGTACCACTCCCCCTGCGCCACCCCGCGCCCGACGGCCCGGCCGCCGCCGAGCCGGACATAGGACGCCGGTACGCCGGTGAGGATCCGGCGGGCGATATCGAGGTGATCGGGATAGCGGTCGTTCACCGACCACCACAGGTCGAGCCACTCCCGCGACGGTGCGTCATCGATCGATGCCGTAGCGTGCCCGGACGCGATCGCGGCGGCGGTCGATGCGGACAGATCCGCGGCCATCACCAGGGTGGGGTCGGCCACCTCGTAGCCCCTGGCGCCCAGCGCGCCATCAAGGCCGCGCCAGGCGCCATCGCCGATCGAGAACATGGCCGGCAGGTCGCGGGCGGCATAGAAGCTCTCAGCGCCCTCGATGGCGGCCTGCAGATCGCCGGGATCGCCGAGCGGGAGGACGGAGTTGGCGCGCTTGGTGACGCCGGCCGCGTACCGCAGCCGCCACTCGCCGAACCGTTCGGTGTACGGCGCCGGCCAGGCCGCCGCCACCAGCCGGTCGAACCGCCCCGGCATGATCTTTTGTAGTTAGTCCTCAGTTAGTCGATGGGTAGATCGATCAGTCAGTCGAGGTAGTCGCGCAGGACCTGGGAACGCGATGGGTGCCGCAGCTTGGACATCGTCTTGGACTCGATCTGGCGGATGCGTTCGCGGGTAACCCCGTACACCTTGCCGATCTCATCCAGCGTCTTCGGCTGCCCGTCGGTGAGGCCGAACCGCATCGACACCACGCCCGCCTCGCGTTCGCTCAGCGTGTCGAGTACCGAATGCAGTTGCTCTTGCAGCAGCGTGAAGCTGACCGCATCGGCGGGCACGATGGCCTCGGAGTCTTCGATCAGGTCGCCGAACTCGCTGTCGCCGTCCTCGCCCAGCGGGGTGTGCAGCGAGATGGGCTCCCGGCCGTACTTTTGGACCTCGACGACCTTCTCCGG
>CALAED010000322.1 GCA_937891035.1 uncultured Thermomonosporaceae bacterium
ACCGACTGGGCGATCACGGCCCGGGCTCGTACGGCGTCAGGCCCGGCGGCGGAGGACGCGCACCGCCAGCGGGGCGGCCACCGCCATGATCACGGCGGCCCAGAGCAGCGACTTGACGGCCGGGCCGCCGACCGGACCGCCGCTTAGCATGCCACGGGCGGCGTCGGCGAGGTTGGAGACCGGGTTGACCTTGGCCCAGGCCTGTAGCCAGCCCGGCAGCGTTTCGATCCGCACGAACGCGGTGCTGGTGAAGCTCAGCGGGAACACGGCCGTGAACCCGAAGATCATCACCTTCTCTGGCTCGCTCACGATGAGCCCGATGAGCACCGCGACCCACGCGAACGCCAGCGTAAAGATCAGCACCAGCGCGAACGCCTGAACCACGCCGAACACGCCGTCCGGCCGGAACCCGATGAGCATGCCGATGGAAAGGATCAACGTGATCGACCACGCCTGCTTGGCCACGTCGGACAAGATCCGGCTGGCCAGCGGCGCCGCCTGCGAGATCGGCAGGCTGCGCAGCCGGTCGAACACGCCCTTGGTGATGTCCACGTTCAGCCCCATGCCGGTGTTCAAAGTGGCGAACAGGGCGTTTTGCACCATGATCCCGGCGAGCATGTACTGCACGTACTCGGACGGCGAGCCGGCCATCTGCCCGCCGAAGACGTACGTGAAGAGCAACACGAACATGATGGGCTGGACGCTGAAGTCCATCAGCTCCATCGGGTTGTGCTTGATCTGCACCAGCACCCGCCAGGTCAGCGTGAGCGTGTGCCGCAGCCCCTCGATCGGGCTGACCCGCTTGGGCAGGACGGCGGGTGGCGCGGTGCCTGCGACGGCGGTCATGCCAGGCTCCCTTCGGAAATGAGTTCGTCGCCCTCGCCGGCCGGCTCTTCGGGGCGGTGGCCGGTGAGCGACAAGAACACTTCGTTGAGGCTGGACTTGCGGAGCGAAAGCTCACCCACGACGACGCCGGCGTCGTCGAGCCGCCGGACGACGGCGGGCAGCACCGCCGGGTCCTTCACCGCGACGCTGACCAGGCCCTCCTCGACCTGCGGCGGCGCCCCGACCAGCTCACCGACCACTCGGGCGACCGTGACGTTGTCGGCCGGGGTCGCCGGGCGCACCTCGAGCACCGAGCCGCCGACCTGGACCTTCAGCTCGTTCGGCGTGCCCTTGGCGATGACCTTGCCGTGGTCGATGACGACGATGTCGTCGGCCAGCCGGTCGGCCTCCTCGAGGTACTGCGTGGTGAGCAGTACGGTCACGCCGTCCTCGGTCAGGTCGCGGACGCTGTCCCACAGGCCGCCCCGGCTGCGTGGGTCGAGCCCGGTCGTCGGCTCGTCGAGGTAGAGGACCTGCGGGTCGCCGACCAGGCTGGCCGCGAGGTCGAGCCGGCGCCGCATGCCGCCGGAGTAGGTCTTGGCCGCGCGGTCGCGCGCGTCCCACAGTTCGAAGCGTTCGAGCAACTCGGCGGCGCGGTGTTTGGCCTCGCGGCGCGGCCGGCCGAGCAGCCGCCCGATCATCACGAGGTTTTCGGTGCCCGTCAGCATCTCGTCGACCGAGGCGTACTGCCCGGCGAGCCCGATCAGCTGGCGGACCCGGTGGGCGTCGCGCACCACGTCGTAGCCGGCGACTCGGGCGGTGCCCTCGTCCGGGCGGAGCAACGTGGCGAGGATCCGCACGGCGGTCGTCTTGCCGGCGCCGTTCGGCCCCAACACCCCGAGAACCGTGCCTTGCCTGGCTTCGAGATCCACGCCGGCCAGCGCCGCGGTCTCCCCGAACCGCTTCACCAGGCCCTCGGCCTGGATCGCGTAAGTCATGGATGTCTCCCCTTTACCGAATGTCAGGAATCTCGACGCCAGCCCCGTAGATGTGCGTCTATGCGAGTGTGGCGGCGTCTGGCCTGTTTCGCGACCGAGTTTCTCGCCTGGCACTGACATTTCACTGGCCCTGACGGCTCGCCGAGCGAGTGCTGAGATCCGGCTGACGAGTGCCGGCTCGCCCGGGCCGGCCGCGATCTAGACTCCTAGATGTGACCTCAGGCGCCCGGCTTCGACCGCCAGTGAACCGGGTGGCGGCACGGGCGATGGTCCAGTGGGCGGTCGAATACCTCCTCGGCTGGGGGGTCATGCTGGCCGTTTCGTGGGGCCTCGCGGCCTGGGCCGACGAGGCCCGGTGGACGACGGTGCCGGACGCGCTGCTGGTCCGCGTCTGGTGGCTGCCCGCCCTCGTGGCGGGGTGCGGCGCGGTCAGCGTCGCCGTCGCCCCGATCTGGCGCTATCGGGTGCACCGCTGGGAGGCGGGCCGCGACGTCGTCTACACCCGTACGGGCTGGTTCAACCGGCGCTGGCTGCTGGTACCCGTCAGCCGCATCCAAACCGTCGACACCGAGCAGGGCTGGCTGGAACGCGCGCTCGGCCTCGCCACGTTGAAGATCACGACGGCCTCGCACGCCGGCTCGTCGAAGCTGGCGGGGCTGCCGGTCGGGGTGGCGACCGGGCTCGCCGAAGACCTGGCGCGGCGCGCCGACGCCCGCAGAGACGACGCGACGTGAGCGCGCCCGGCGAACACGTCAAAGCCCGCCGGCTGGCTCCGCTCACCATCGTGCTCGGCGCGGCCAGGGAGACGATGGCGCTGCTGCTGGCCGGTGCGGCCGGGCTGGCGGTGGGCGGCCTGCGGACCGGCGCGTACTTCGCGCTCGCCGGACTGACGCTCGGTCTGGTGCACCACGTCATACGGTGGGCGACGTTCACCTATCGGGTCTATGACGACCGCATCGTGCTGCGCCGGCAGCTGATCGGCCGGTCGACCAAGACAATCCCGCTGGAGCGCATCCGCGGGGTCGATGTCAGCGCCGGCCCCGTGCACCGCCTGTTCCGGCTCGCCGTCGTACACATCGACGCGGCGGCCGGCGGCGGCGGGGTCGACGAGGCCGTGCTCAACGCGATCTCGCAGGACGAAACGGCCCGGCTGCGGGATGAGTTGCGCGGCGAGCGCGGCGAGCGGGGCGAGGTCGCCGGGCCGGGCCGGCCGGGCGGGCCTGGCGGGCCTGGCGGGCCTGGCGGGCCTGATCTGGCCGGCGTCGCGCCGGGGTGGGACGGGGCGCGGCCACCGTCGCCCGGGCCGGCGGTCGCCCC
>CALAED010000323.1 GCA_937891035.1 uncultured Thermomonosporaceae bacterium
AAATCAACCAACTTATTGAGAAACACAAGGCCTACATCGCGGGGCGCGAGCTCGTAAAGTACGGAGATAAGGAAGGCATATCCTTGCGAGTAGTGGCATCCGGCGATATCTCCTATCACGGCGGCCTTAAAGAATTCGATAACGTCGCTCTGCAACCCAATGGTGCCTATTTGGTAGAAATCGGAGAGCCTCCTTCGAGTTCCCGGGACACCATGGGTCATATTTTTGGCCTTTTTCGAGAAGAGAACGCACTGTTGTTCTTCGATCAGAATTTTGGTTTGGTGCGCGTTACTGACTCCCGACGCATCAACGAAGAATATACGAATGAGATCCAGCTCTTTGAGGACGATCTCGATCTCAAGTTCAGATACTGGCAAATCTTCCAGGTGACCCTCGTGGGTTAGCGTTCCATGGATCACTCCTGGTCCAGCGGGAAGACGCTGTCCACTGCAGTCGCCGCACTGACTTTCGTCGGCTGGTCACGAAAGCATTTCTCCGCGGGTTCCTTGACCCCCGGTGCTCTTGCTCCTGGCAGATGACAGGCCAGGCGCGCGCTCGGCATGCTTTGAGCACGGCGCCCACGGCTGCTAACCGGCTACCAGCAGCTTTGCTGGCTGTAAGGCGCGTCAGGCCCGATGGGGTTGACGCCATCATGCTCGCGGAGGGCCGGGCCCGGGATGCCCGGTTGCGGTCAGTTGACGTCCCATTCCGGTCAGTAGTCTGGCCACCCCTCGAGTTTTGTTCATCATGGCGATTACCGGACGGCGTTGCAGGGGTCCCCGCTTCCTGTCTCAGTCTGGTTTCCAGTCAGGCAGCAGGGTGTTTCGCCCGGTGAGGGGACTTTGGTGGCGGGGTTTGCGTGGTCTCGGACGCGCCGTTGTGTCGGCGCGACAGCTGTGGCGGTGTTGGTGAGCGCGGCGCTCTTCGTACCGGTGGGTACGGCGCAACCGGCGCTGGCGGCGGCGCCGGTCGGATTCCAGGAGCAGGTGGTTTTCAGCGGCCTGGACCATCCGACCAATGTGGAGTTCGCCAACGATGGCCGAGTGTTCGTGGCCGAAAAGAGCGGCGTCATCAAGGTATTCGACTCGCTGGCCGACACGACCGCGACGGTCTACGCGGACCTGCGGGCTCAAGTACACAATTTCTGGGATCGCGGGTTGCTCGGGCTTGCCCTGCACCCGGATTTCCCTGCGGATCCGCGGATCTATGT
>CALAED010000324.1 GCA_937891035.1 uncultured Thermomonosporaceae bacterium
AGGTGAGCTTGCCCAGGTGCGGGTCGCTCATGATCTTGAAAGCCAACGCGGAGAACGGCTCGTCCTCGCTCGGCCGGCGCTTGATCACCTTCTCCTCATTGTCGACGTCGTGGCCCTCGATCGAGGGCACGTCGATGGGCGAGGGGAGGTAGTGGACGATCGCGTCGAGCAGCGGCTGCACGCCCTTGTTCTTGAAGGCGGTGCCGCACAGCACCGGGGTCAGCTTGCTCGCGATGGTCGCCCGCCGGATCGCCGGGATCAGCTGCTCCGCGGTGGGCTCGTGGCCCTCCAGGTACAGCTCCATGATCTCGTCGTCGGCCTCGGCCAGCGTCTCCACCAGCTTGTCGTGCCACTCGCGGGCGGCCTCGACGTGGGTGTCGGGGATGTCGACCGTGTCGTACATCTCGCCGAGCTTGGCCTCGGTGTTCCAGATCAGCGCCTTCATCCTGACGAGGTCGATGACGCCCTTGAAGTCGGCCTCGGCGCCGACCGGCAGCTGCAGGACGAGCGGCATCGCGTTGAGCCGCGAGACGATCATGTCGACGCAGCGGTGGAACTCGGCGCCGACCCGGTCCATCTTGTTGACGAAGCACATGCGGGGCACGCCGTAGCGGTCGGCCTGCCGCCACACCGTCTCGGTCTGCGGCTCGACGCCGGCCACGCCGTCGAACACGGCCACAGCGCCGTCGAGCACCCGCAGGTTGCGCTCCACCTCGACGGTGAAGTCCACATGGCCGGGGGTGTCGATGATGTTGATGGTGTGCTCGACCTCGTCGACAGGCCACCGGCAGGTCACAGCGGCCGAGGTGATGGTGATCCCCCGCTCCTGCTCCTGTTCCATCCAGTCGGTGGTGGCGGCGCCGTCATGGACCTCGCCGATCTTGTAACTCATCCCCGTGTAGTAAAGGATGCGCTCAGTCGTCGTGGTCTTGCCCGCGTCGATATGCGCCATGATCCCGATGTTCCGGACCCTGGCGAGGTCTACGCCGGTCTTGGTACCCACTTGTGTTCGCGTTCCTTTAGCTCGTAGCTCGTCTCGTCGGTTGTGCTGGGGTCACCAGCGGTAGTGGGCGAAGGCCTTGTTGGACTCCGCCATCTTGTGCGTGTCTTCGCGCCGCTTGACGCTGGCGCCGAGGCCGTTGCTCGCGTCGAGCAGCTCGTTCATCAGCCGCTCGGTCATCGTCTTTTCGCGCCGGGCCCGGGAGTACTGGACCAGCCAGCGCAGCGCAAGCGTGGTGCTGCGCGCCGGCCGCACCTCCACCGGCACCTGGTAGGTCGCGCCACCGACCCGGCGGCTCTTGACCTCGATGGTGGGCTTGACGTTGTCGAGCGCCCGCTTGAGCGTCACGACCGGGTCGTTGCCGGTCTTGTCGCGGCAGCCTTCGAGCGCGCCGTAGACGATGTGCTGGGCGATCGACCGCTTGCCGTCGAGGAGGACCTTGTTGACCAGCGCGGTCACCAGCGGCGAGTTGTACACCGGGTCGGCGATCAGCGGACGCTTGCCGGCGGGACCCTTCCGAGGCATGTCAGCTCTTCTCCTTCTTCGCGCCGTAGCGGCTGCGCGCCTGCTTGCGGTTCCGGACACCCTGGGTGTCGAGCGTGCCCCGAATGATCTTGTAGCGCACGCCGGGGAGATCCTTCACCCGGCCGCCGCGCACGAGCACGATCGAGTGCTCCTGCAGGTTGTGGCCGACACCGGGGATGTAGGCCGTCACCTCGATCCCGCTGGACAGCCGGACGCGGGCAACCTTGCGAAGCGCGGAGTTGGGCTTTTTCGGCGTCGTCGTGTAGACGCGCGTGCAAACGCCACGGCGCTGCGGGCTCCCCTTGAGCGCCGGCGTCTTGTTCTTGGTCACCTTGTCCTGCCGGCCCTTGCGGACCAGCTGCTGGATCGTGGGCACCGCGTCTCCGTCTTCCTCGTACCGAGCCAGTAAGTCTCTTCTTGTCGCAGACGCCGCCTCGTGCAAGGCTTTGACCTGCGGGTTTCCCAGTTTCTCCGGCCCACGAGGTCGGGCGTGTCGCGCCGTCCACGTCGCACCCGGTCCATATCAGACCGAATAGTGCCGGAGTGGGATTGCCTTGCGCTCTGCCGGTCAGCCTGCCCGGCGTCGACCAAGCCAGCGCGCGCACGACCCGCTAAGGGCGGGCACGAAGGTGGAGCTTACCCAAAGCTCTGGCGCGTGGCAAAACGAAAGGCGAAACGGGCCGTTCATGACGTCGCCGCCGGAAATCCCAACGGTGGACGCCACGGGATTGTTCCCCCGCGTGCACCCCTTTCCGGGCTGGGCGAAGACGGTGGCTACCCCATGACCATAAAGACCACGACCGCCACGGCCACCAGCACGAGCAGGCCGCCGATCAACAGCCACAGCTTGCCGCGGGAGGACCCCTTGCCTTCCTTGTGCGCTTCGCCCGCGCCGCCGTACCCCGGATAACCGGGCGCGCCGCCGGGCGCGGGCGCCTGGCCATAACCGGGGTGGTGGCCGGGGTGGCCGGGCTGACCCGCATACCCCTGCTGCGTGCCGTAGCCCTGCTGGGTGCCGTAGCCCTGCTGGGGCCAGCCCTGCTGACCGTAGGGCGGCTGCTGCCCTTGGTCGAAACCCGGTTGGCCGAACGGCTGCGGCGGACCCTGCTCGTAACCCCGCTGCGGTTGCGCCCAGCCCTGCTGGCCGTAACCGCCCTGGTCGTAGCCCTGCTGCGGCGGCGGCCAGGCCTGCTGGCCCTGGGGGTCGCGGCCGTAACCCTGCGGCGGCTGGGCCCAACCACCCTGCTGGCCATACGGGGACTGGCCGTAGGGCGGCTGTTGTGGCTGCTGTTGCCCATGCTCGAAGGCGGGCTGCCCGTACGGTGGCAGGCCGCCGCCCTGCGCGCCGGTCCCGGGCGACCGATAGTCCGACCGGGTCTCATCGCTCGGCACCGATGACCCCGGCGGGGCCGGGGGCGCGGGCGGCTCGGTGGCCGGCTCCTCGGGCCGGAACGCCTGGGTGGCCATCGCGTCCTCGGGCCCGCCGGCCGGCGCGAAGCCCGCGGAGGGCGATGGGGGCGGATAGCCGGACGAGAACTCGGCTTCGCCGCCACCCGGCGCGGCGCCGCCGGGTGATCCGAATCGTCCCGGCGGTCCGGGCTCCGGCGGCGGCACGATCATCGTGTGCTCCGAGCCGGATCCTTCGCCACCGGGATCAGCCGGCCGCTGCCAGGGCTGCGGACTCCAAGGCTCGGACGGCGCCGGGCTCGCCCACGGCTCGGGCGGTGAGGGGGTGAGGGCTCCCGCCACGGCTCGGCGGGCCCGCCGCCGAGCCCCGCACCGGGGCCGGCACCGGGGCCGGCGGCCGGCGGGCCCTCTTCGGCCGGCTGGATCGCCTGGGTCGGTTCGAAATCGGCACCGTCGGAGCCGGCCCCCGACCCGGGCGCGCGCTCGCCAAAAGACGGCTGCCCGTATCGCGGCTGCTCGCCGGAGGAAGGCTGTCCATAGTCCGGCCCGCCGCCGAACGGCGCCTGCTGCCCATAGGGCCGCTGCCCGTAACCCCCCGGTGGGGCCGGCTGCCCGGGCGGGCCGTACGGCGCTCCTGGCGCGCTGTAGGGCGGTTCTTGGGACGCGCCCGGCGGCCTGCCGTACGGCTGCTGCTGTCCGTACGGCTGGTCACCCATGGGCGCGGGCGGCGGCGGGGGCTGGGGGAATGCGGGCGGCTCGGCGTAGGGAGCCTGCCGCGGCGCCGTGAGATCTTGATCGTGGTCCCGGTCGCCGCCGTACCCGACAGGCGGCGTCGCGTCGAACAGCCGCCGTTCGTCTTCGGCCGGGCGCTGGGCCGCCCCGGCCCCGGCTGCGGGCGCGCCCGGCTCCGCCCCACTCGCCGCAGCCGGCGGCGGGCTGACCTGTGGCGTCCCGAAGACAAAGGTGCGCTCCACCATCGGCCGCGATGAGCCGGCCGTCCCCTGTTCTTGAGTCTCGCCGGTGACGTCGCCTTGCGCACCTTCCTGCGACGAGCCGGCCGGCGGCTGCTCTTCGTCCGGCAACGGCCACTTCGGTCCCTGCGTGCCGTGCTGCTCGGTCATCGTCGGGCTCCTTCAGCGCCGTAACGCCGGACGCCCGCGGCGCCCGGCCTCGTGCAATTTACGCCCGGGAGGCACGCGGCGCATATCGCGACCTCCAAGACCCTCTCGCCGGCCACCGCCGCGGCGGCCTGACGCGCGTGTGCGTATACGTCGCCCCCCAGCCTGCCGTCACCGTGGCCCCTACCGCAAATCACCCGGCCTTGTCACGCACCGAGCCCGTGGCCGCGTCGCGCCTCCCGGTGCATCTATTAACGTCCCGCGATCAATTGCGCGCAACCCGTGTCGTACAACAATCGCATGTGCTAGGTTCATGGCTGTGCACGGGACAATGCACGTGCATATGCGATAGCGTCGCGTCGAGGTCGAGCAATGGTGATCTCCAAAAGGCCGGAGACGTACGGCGGTTATCCGCGGTCGCGTCCGGGCGGGCCCGGTCTTCGTCCATTGCGCTCCACCGACCCACGCCGGCTGGGGCCCTATGAGCTCACGAACCGGCTGGGTGAGGGCGGGCAGGGCGTCGTCTATCTGGGCCGGACGCCAGGCGGCCGGAGTGTCGCGATCAAGGTGCTGCACACATGGCTGGGTGAAGACCTGAGCGCCCGCCGGCGGTTCGCCCAGGAGTTGAAGGCGGCCCAGAAGGTCGACCCGTTCTGCACGGCCCAGATCATCGACGCCGATGTCGGCGCCGAGCTTTGCTACATCGTCAGCGAGTACATCGACGGGCTGTCGATACGCGAGGCGGTCAAGGAGCATGGGCCGCTGTCGGGCGGGGCACTGGGCCGGCTGGCGATCGGGACGGCGATCGCGTTGGTGGCGATCCATCGGGCGGCGGTCGTGCACCGCGACCTCAAGCCAAGCAACGTGCTGCTGGGCCCCGACGGGCCGCGCGTGATCGACTTCGGCGTGGCCAGGCTTCTGGACACCGTCGTCGTCAGCTCGACCAATCCGCAACTGGGCACCCCCGCGTACATGGCCCCCGAGCAGATCAACGACAGCCGCATGGGCCCGGCGGGCGACGTGTTCGCGTGGGGCTGCACGATGGGGTACGCCGCCAACGGATATCCGCCCTTCGGCACCGACTATGTGCCGGAGATCATCCACCGCGTCCTGTACGCCGAACCCGAGCTGGGCCGGCTCACCGATCCACTGCGCGGCCTGGTGGCGGCCTGCCTGCGCAAGGACCCTTGCCGGCGGCCGCCGGCCTGGCCGCTCCTGGAGGCGCTGCTGGGCGACGCGGCCATCCTGCGGGCGCCGGCGCCCGAGGCCGGTGCACCGCCGCACGGGACCACCCCACCCGGGTGACGACCGTGCGCACCGCGGCGCGAAAACGCTCGGCGGGCGCCGCGCGGCGAAGGAGCCGGCGGGTCCGGCGCGGCAGGACTCGGCGCAGCGCGCGCCGCGCCAGGCGCTCGTTGCGCCGCGCGGGCGGCGATGACTCGCCTCCCGCGACGAACTCATAGGTGGGCGACGCGTTGAACACCCGTCCCGTCGGCCGGTAACCGTACGGGCGGAGGGACTCGCGCACGCGCTCGAAGTCCTCGTCCGTATGCGCCTCGGCGAAGACGCGGGGGCGATGGCGCCGTAACGCGTTCGTGGCGCCGGCGAGCACCTGCGGCTCCATCCCTTCGACGTCGACCTTGAGCAAGGCGACCGGCCCCGGCACGAGCTGGTCGAGGCGCCGCGTCCGTAACGTGTGCTCGCGGCCATCCAGCCGTACGGTCACCTCGCCGACGGCGTCGGACAGCGCTGCGGACGAGACGGTGACCTTGTCGAGCAGGCCGTTGAGCTCGAGCGTGCGTTCCATGCGCGCGCGATGACCGGCCCGCGGTTCGAACGCGTAGACGTGATCGGCCGGACAGTGCAGGGCGAAGAAGGCCGCGTGCGTGCCGACGCAGGCGCCCACGTCGACGTAGGTGCCACGGATCTCAAGGGAGGCGATGTACTGCAAGAAGCGCTGCTCATAGAATTCGCCCCTGATCAAGCACGCGTCGATGACCCCCGGCCGGTCGAAGTCCACGCCTTGCGAATCGAAGTAACAGGCCCGGCCGTTGAAGGTCACCGTGAGCATGTGAGCGCATCCTGTTTGCGTGGCGGCAGTCGTACGCTCAGTATCACCACACCGTGGTGACAAGTTGGGACAAATCAAGATTCGCAAGCCGAAGAGGCCGCTCCCGGAGCCCGAAAGCTCGGAAGCGGCCTCAGCGGTTCGGTCGCGTTGCGCCCTAACGGTTGTACTGGCCGAAGTCGTACTCCTCCAGCGGGACGGCCTCGCCGGAGCCCTGGCCGAAGGCGTACTCGCTGCCGTCGTCGTAGGAGCCGACGGAGTAGACCGCCGCCTTCGCCTCCTCGGTGGGCTCGACCCGGACGTTGCGGTACTGCGGCATGCCGGTACCGGCCGGGATGAGCTTGCCGATGATGACGTTCTCCTTCAAGCCGAGCAGCGGGTCGCTCTTGGCGTGCATGGCGGCCTCGGTCAGCACCCGGGTCGTCTCCTGGAAGGAGGCGGCCGACAGCCACGACTCGGTCGCCAGGGACGCCTTGGTGATGCCCATCAGCACCGGACGCCCAGCCGCCGGGGTGCCGCCCTCGGCGACGACCATGCGGTTGACCTCTTCGAACAGCGGACGCTCGACGAGGTCGCCCGGCAGCAGATCGGTGTCGCCCGACTCGAGGATGTTCACCCGCTTGAGCATCTGGCGGACGATGA
>CALAED010000325.1 GCA_937891035.1 uncultured Thermomonosporaceae bacterium
CGCCGCGATCTTATTGTTGAGCTTGATCGGGAAGTTGAGCGGGTCCTGGGCGCTTTGCAGGCGAGTCTGATAGATCTCGTTCTCCACCGCCGACAGCGCCTCACGCAGCGCGGTTCCGGTCTGCGTGACCTGCGGGTCGTTCGCTCTGGTCACCCGGTCGGCGACCGTGGCGGAGCAGTCCCGGATGCCGATGACGGCATCGTTGGCGTCGCTGGTGCGGTCGCGGACCCGAAGGCCGAGCCGGAATTGCTCGGCGATGTCCCGCGCGGAGATGTCGGTGAGCCGCAGATCCTTACGGACCACGAAGTCCTGCGCGAGACGCCGGCCGTCCACGGTCAGCCGCACGCGGTACGTGCCGAGCGCGGCCCGCGGGCCATTGGTCGTGCTCGCCTGCCAATAGATCAGCCCGGGGAAGGCGGTCGGGCCCGGGTACCGCAGGTTCCACGTGAAGGTGTGTGTGCCGGCCGTGGTGGGCTGCCCGGTGAACGTGCGGATCTCGCGCCCACTGCGGTCGAGGAACGTCAGGCTCACCTGCTGGGCCGCCTCGGCGAGGTGGTAGGTGACCCGGACGCCCGGATCGACCGAGCGGATCGGGTCGGCCGGGTCGTCGAGCGTAACGCCACCTGACGTCACCGGGGCGGCCGCGGTCCGTGGGCGGGCCGGTGCGACCGGCGTGGCTGCCGGCTTATCGAACGGCTTGGCGACCGGCTCCCGGCCTGGGCCCGCCGGGCGGTGGATCTCGACCTGCGGGGCCTGCGCCGCCGTCATGCCCGGCCGCAGCCCGCGCAGCAGCGTCGCACCGTCGTCGAGCACATAGAACCCGCGGCCGTGCGTGGCGATGACGACGTCGCCGTTCTTCACGGTGAGGTCCTGCACCGAGGTATCGGGCAGGTTGAGGCGCAGCGACTGCCAGTTGGCGCCGTCATCGAACGAGACGTACACGCCGTGCTGCGTCGTCGCGTACAACAGCCCGGGCCTCTCCGGGTCCTCGCGGATCGCCCAGGCGAAGTCGCCGGCGGCGATCCCTGTGGTGATCGGCGTCCAGGTGCGGCCGAAGTCGTGCGTCTTGAACAGGTACGGCGTCTGGTCGTCGAGCCGATAGTTGTGGGCCGCGACGTAGGCGGTGCCGGTGTCGTGATGACCGGCGTCGATGATGCTGACCCGGGTGAACTTGCGCAGGCCGCTCGGGGTCACCTCGGTCCAGCGGCCGCCGCCGTCGCGGGTCACGTGCAGCCGCCCGTCGTCCGAACCGGCCCAGATCACGTTCGGGTCGCGCGTCGACGGGGCGATCGCGAAGACGGTGGCGAAGTATTCGATGCTGGTCTGGTCCTTGGTGATGGGACCGCCGGAGTCGCCAAGCGTGGCCGGGTCGGCGTGGGTGAGGTCGGGACTGATCCGGCGCCAGCTCTGACCGTTGTTCGTGCTCTTGAGCACGAACTGCGAACCGGCGTACACGGCCCGCGGCTCCGCCGGGTTGGTCATGATCGGGAAGGTCCATTGGAAGCGGTGTTCCAGGTCCCTCGCCGGGTGCCCCATCGGGTTGTCGGGCCATGGGTTGACGTTGCGGGCCTGCTCCGTACGGCGGTCGAAGCGGGACAAGAAGCCGCCGAAGCTGCCGCCGTAGAAGACATTGGAGTCTCGCGGGTCGACCGCGATGTAGCCGCTCTCTCCGCCGGCGACGTCGAAGAAGTCGGTGCCGGTGCCCTCGCTGGACACGCACGCGGTGTCGGCGTCCTGCTGCGAGCCGCAGATGAGGTACGGCGAGTCGTTCGTCGTCGTCACGTGGTACATCTGCGCGGTCGAATAGTCCTGCTCCGTCCACGTGCTCCCGCCGTTGGTCGTCACGTTCGCGCCGCCGTCGTTGGCCTCGATCATCCGTTGCGGGTTGTCCGGGGCGATCCACAGATCATGGTTGTCGACGTGCGGCGTTGTGATCGACTGGAAGGTCCTGCCACCGTCGGTCGACTTCGAGAACGCCACGTTGAGGACATAGACGGTGTCCCTGTCCTGTGTATCGGCGTACACCCGGGTGTAGTAGAAGGCCCGCTGGCGCAGGGCGCGGTCCTGGTTGACCCGCTCCCAGGTGGCGCCCGCGTCGTCGGAGCGGAACAAACCGCCCTGGTCCGCCTCGATCATCGCGTAGACACGGTCCGGATCGGCGGGCGAGACGGCCACCCCGACCTTGCCGATCGGCTTGGCGGGCAGCCCAGGATGCCCGGTCAGCTCGGTCCAGGTGTCGCCGCCGTCAGTGGACTTGAACAGCCCGCTCGTGTCGCCGCCGCTGTTGAGCAGCCAAGGATTGCGGAAGACATGCCAAAACCCCGCGTAGAGCACATCGGGGTTGGTGGGATCGACATTGATGTCCGAGGCGCCGGTGAGGTCGTCGCGGAAGAGGACCTTCGACCAGTTCGCGCCGCCGTCGGTCGACCGGAAGACGCCACGTTCGGCGTTGGGGCCGTACGGATGCCCCAGCGCGGCCACATAGACCCGGTCGCAGTCGCGCGGATCGGTTCTGATGCGGCTGACGGTCTGGGTGTCGGCGAGCCCGAGGTGCGTCCAGGTCTCGCCGCCGTCGGTGGTCTTGTAGACCCCGTCGCCGGGGATGATGTCGCCGCGAAGCTCGACCTCTCCCATCCCGATGTAGACCACGTCCGGGTCGGCCGGGCACACTTCGACCGCGCCCACGGACGAGCTGGTGAGCTGGCCGTCGGTGACCGGATCCCAGGTCGTGCCGCCGTCGGTGGTCTTCCACAGCCCGCCGCCGGTGGCGCCGAAGTAGTACTCGTCCGGGCGCTGGACGCTACCGCCGACAGCGATCGAACGGCCGCCATTGATCGGCCCGACGTTGCGCCACGAAAGCTGATCAAACGCGGCCGGATCGACTGTGCCCGGTGCCGGAGCCCGGGCCGAGGCGGGGGCGGGGGCCGGAGCGGCCCAGGCCGTTGGGGCGCCGACCAGGCCGAGAACTAAGCCGGGCAGGACGGCCAGCAGGATAGTCAGGAGACGGGCCACAGGAGTGTGCCGAGCCATCGGAGGGCCTCACTTCGCCGCGCGGAAGCCCCCGAGCGAGCTTTAGCCTAAAGACCGGGCAACGACCGAGCAAGGGTCTCTTTACGGACGCCTTGACCACCAGTTACGGCGCCGCGGCCGACCCGGCATGGTCGATGCGCCAACGAGGAGCTGCGATGAACGGCCTGCCTCTGCGCGTCACCTACCGCGCGGCCCGGACGCTCGCGGTCGAGACCGCCGAACCCGCGGCGCCACCGCCCGGCCACGTGCGCGTCGATGTGGCCTTCACCGGGATCTGCGGCACCGACCTGCACATCTACCACGGCGAGATGGACGGTAGAGTCGGCCCGCCCCAGGTGATCGGGCATGAGATGTCCGGCCGGATCGCGCAGGCCGGGTCCGGCGCCGGCGATTGGCGACCGGGCGAGCATGTCACGGTCATGCCGCTGGTGTGGTGCGGGAGTTGCCCGGCCTGCCGGGCGGGTCACACATACCTCTGCCATCGGCTGACCGTCCTCGGAGTCGACGGGCCGGGGTCCATGCAGAACGGCTGGGTGGTCCCCGCCGCCGCATTGGTCCGGCTCCCCCGTGACCTGCCCCTCGATCACGCCGCCCTCATCGAGCCGACCGCCGTGGCGGTACATGACGTACGGCGCGCGGAGGTGCGGCCGGGCGAGCAGGCGTTCGTGGTCGGCGGCGGCCCGATCGGGTTGCTCATCGCGCTCGTCGCCCGCCGGTCGGGTGCCGACGTGCTGGTATCCGAACCCGACCCGTACCGCAGGTCCGTCGCCGAAGGCCTCGGGCTGGCCGCGCTCGACCCGAATGGCGACGGCCTCGCCGACACCATCGAGGAGTGGACCGGTGGCGCGGGCGCCGCCGTGGCCTTCGAGGTCTCGGGGGCCGCGGCCGGCGTGACCGCCGCGGTCGACGCGCTGGCCACCCGCGGCCGCCTCGTCCAGGTGGGCATCCACCCGGTCCCGCGCGAGGTCGGCCTGTACCGCGTCTTCGCGCACGAGCTGACCCTGCTCGGCGCGCGGCTGTACGAGCGGGGCGACTTCGAGCAGGCGGTGGACCTGATCGCGACCGGCGTGATCCCCGCATCCTCGCTGATCTCGCGGATCGAGCCGCTCGAACGCGCCGCCCACGCCTTCGCGGCGCTCGAATCCGGCACTGGCGTCATGAAGGTCCTGGTCGACTGCCGCTCGGCCACGGCGTCATGAACCCGGCGTTCGACCTGAGCGGCAAGCTCGCGGTGGTCACCGGCGCCCGCCGCGGGATCGGCCTCGCGATCGCCGAGGCCCTGGCCGCCGCCGGCGCCGACATCGTCGCGGTCAGCGCTCACCTGGAATCCGAAGGAAGCCAGGTCGAGGCGCGGGTCACCGCGCTCGGCCGCGAGTGTCTGTCCATGACCGCCGACTTCGCCGACCGCACGGCCGTAGCGGACGTGGCCGCCAGGCTCGCCGACCTCGGCCGCCCGGTCGACATCCTGGTCAACAACGCGGGCACCATCGCCCGTACGCCGGCCGCACAGCACTCCGACGCCGACTGGGACCACGTCATCGCCGTCGACCTCAGCAGCCAGTTCACGCTCACCCGCGAGGTCGGCCGGCGAATGCTGGAACGGGGCCAGGGCAAGATCATCTTTACCGCCTCGGTGCTCAGCTTCCAGGGCGGGATCAACGTCCCCGGCTACGCCGCCGCCAAGTCGGGAATCGCGGGCCTCACCCGTGCGCTGGCCAACGAGTGGGCCGGGCGCGGCGTGAACGTCAACGCGATCGTGCCCGGCTACATCGAGACCGACACCACCCGCGCCCTGCGCGACGACCCGGCCCGCGACGCGGCCATCCTCGGCCGGATCCCGGCGGGCCGATGGGGACGACCCGAGGACCTCGGCGGCGTCGCCGTCTTCCTCGCCTCGGCCGCCGCCGACTACGTACACGGCGCGCTCATCCCGGTCGACGGCGGCTGGCTCGCCCGATGAACCGGCGCCGGCGCGGTGCGCATGGCGGCGGCCGGAGCCAGCCCCTCGACGCGGCCATCCCTGCCGCGACCGCGAGCCCGCCGGCTCGTTCCGCCACCGCTTGGCCGAACCAAGCGCGCCACGATTCCACCCCCATGGAGGAACTGCCTCCCTGCCACAGGGGATGGGCCGCTCTCGGCGAGCCAGGCGCTGGGTCAAGAGCCCGCCCACCTGCAGGGCGAGCACGGTCCTCCCCGCCCCGACCGCCCGACCACGGCGATGGCCGTACCCGCGGCAGGTCGAGGGCCGCATCGTCGAGGACGACGCGATCGCCCGTGCCGCACGGTGACGCCGCGGAAGGAAACCACACCAAGGCCTCCAACCGCTGCGCGAGCGACGCTGGCTCGATGCCCCGTTACGGATCCGGCGCCGGGTGGCCCGCACGGGCTCCTCGCTCCGGCGGCCGCAGGGTGCGGATGGCGGCGGAGGCGGCAAGGACGATCTCCCGGTGCGCCACATGCGCCTCATGACTGGCCGCGGCTTTGAACCGACGGGACCGCGCGACGCCCGCGATCGGTCCACCGCGACCGACGACCGGCATGGCGACGTCGATGACGTCGATAACGTGCTCTTGATGAGATTCGGCGACGCCCCGTCGGCGGATGCGGCCGAGTTCGGCGGCCAGCCGCGTCCAGTCCGCGATGGTGTGTGTGGTGCAGGGGACCAATTTCACGCCGGTGGCTCGCATTTCCGCCAGGTTGGCATGTTGGGCCATGAGCAGTTTGCCGATGGCGCTGCAGTGCGCCGGCGTCCGGTCTGGCGGCGTGGCCATGTCGGCATCGCGAAGCCCGCGAACGGTTTCCAAGATCACCATATCGGCGCCGTTCAGGATGCCGAGCGTAACGACCTCTTCGGTGCGTGCGTAAAGCTCCACCAGATAGGGGCGCAGAAGGTCGCGCAGGTCGTCAGAGAGCCGGTCGTGGATCAGGCGGGCCAGCTTGCGCATCCGCGGACCGAGTACGTACCCACCGGTCCGTCTAGTTAGCACGTCCAGCTGGGCGAGGCCTTCGAGCAACCGATAGGTGGTCGTCTTAGGAATGGTCGTTTTCCGCGCCAGCGCCGACACCCCGACTGGTGCGTTCACCGCGCTGATCTCCTCCAGCAATGTAATCGCTCGGGCGAGCATCTCGAGGGAGTAGGCACGCGGACCACCATGCTCGCCGTCGTGGGTGACTGGCACGGCACGGCTCCTCCCGCCGCGTAAATTCCTATCCTGCCACCATCAATAACGCACCACAAGCAATCCATCGCAATATGTTACGAAGTGTCGTGAGGTGGGTGCAGGGCGCAGGAATTCTTCGTTATCGAGCGGGCCGGATGGTCTGTTCTCCACGCAAGCCTTCCGGCTGAGCGACCGTTCCTCCGGATGGAACACCCGTCGAGAAAAGGAGCGTTCCGAATAGTGGAACGACCTTCTGTGTCGTCCGCCGATGAACCACGGCGTAACCCGTTTTCGGCGTTCCGATACACGGAACACATGGTTGCCGCCGACCATCCGTATTTGTAGGTTCAGGCATGGACGAATCCGTGCTTCTCATCCCCCATTGACGAACGGTCTCGATTTCGGATTACGGATTTCGCCACGCGGGAAGTCGATCCGCTCGTCTCCGATCAAAGGAGCCCGTCGGACGGGCTGGACCCGAAAAAACTTGATAGGAGGATGCTGTGATTACAAGGTCGACACGATTCACCTTGCCGCGCATGCTGTTGACCATCGCGGTGCTATTGAT
>CALAED010000326.1 GCA_937891035.1 uncultured Thermomonosporaceae bacterium
CCCGTGATCCGGCCGAGTTGATCGTACTTCAACTCGACGATGTTCCGCAGCCCGACGTACATGGTGTCGTTGACCGCGCAATAGAACGCGGCCGCGCCCGGCTGCGGATAGGAACCGCATGGGCTGCGGCCGGGCTCCGCCCAAAAGACCCGGTTCGGGCGGGCGAACGCGAGGCGGGCCACGCGGAACTGGTGCCGCCACACCGCGTCGAGGCAGCCGGTCAGCGTGTCCATGAAGCCCTTCATGGACGGGGCGCTGTCGGGGACGATGCGCGGCAGCCGGCAGCTGACGGGCGTGAGCTCACCCGTCTTGTAGAGCGGGTTGGCGGTGGCCGCCGAGCGGCTGGCCCGGTGCGGCACCCCTGGGGAGGTCGTCCCGTCGCCGACGCGGTCGCTCCCGAACACCGAAAACGCCACCACGGCGATCACCACGATGGCGGCCAGCGAGCCCAGCGCCTCGACGATCCCGCTTCCCACCGAGCGGCGCGCCGGAACGTGCCGGACCGGCAACGCATACGGGTTCGCCGGGCCGGGCCGACCGCCAGGGGGCACATTCCCCCGTGACGGCACCGATGGGTTCGGGCCGACCATGGTCCGAAATCATGGCATAAGCCTGGATGTGAGATCGCGCGTTGCGCACGAGCCCACGGCAAGGGCGCAGGCCCTTTTCAGGGGGTTCGCGGGGACGGCCCCCCTGCTTTTCAGGCTTTTTCTGGGGTTCGCGGGGGGCGGAGCCCCCTGCGGGTACGCTTTTCGCCCATGCTGGGTCGATTGCGGCTGGCGCCGGCGCCGGCTCACTTTGCGGGCGTGGCGCACCTCACGGGCGTCGTGTGCCTCGCGAGCGTCTCGTACCTCGCGGGCTTCGCCGCGCCCGCACCGGCGGCCGCGGCGAGCGCGCCCGCCGCGAGCGCCGCCGTGTCCCAGCGGGTCGTCAAAGACTCCGTCGCGCTGACCGTACGGCCCGACGGGGTCGTGCACGCCAAGGAGACGGTGACGTACGACTTCGCCGGCGGCGGGACCTCCATCGAGCGGGCGTTCCTCGTCAAGACGCGCGACAGCGACCGCCGGGACCGGATCTTCAAGATCGAGAACATCAAGGCCACCGCCGGCGCGGGCGGCGGCCCGGCGACCGTGTCCACCGTGGCCGACGGCGACACCATGATCGTGCGTGTGTCCGGGCCGCGCACCACCGGCACTCGCAGCACGGTGCTTGAGTACGACATCCGCGGCGCGATCTCCGCCACCGGTTCGGGGCAAGAGCTGCGCTGGACCGCTGTGGGCGGCTGGGACGTGCCGGTCGCCGAGGCCAGGGTGACGGTCGACGCGCCCGCCGTGGTCAGCAACCTCAACTGCTTCGCCGGCGAGCTGACCAGCTCGATCGGCTGCACTCAGTTCTTCACCAATCACACCCACACGCGGGGCGAGTTCGTCCAGCAGAACCTCCTCCCGCAGGAGTACCTCACCGTCGCGGTCGGCTATCCGCCGAACATGACCAAGGCGATGCCGCTGTATGAACGACGGCACACGCTGGCGACCGCGTTCACCGTCAACGGCATAACAGGCGGCGCCTTGGTGGCCCTGCTCGTCCTGCTCCTCGGCGGGCTCGCACTGCTCTACCAGCTGCGCGGCAGAGACTCGCGAATCGTCGGCCAGAAGGCCGCCGAAGGCGATCACGCGCCGGTGGCCGCCGACGGGACGCACTTCGAGCCGCCGGACGGGGTGCGGCCCGGCCAGGTCGGCACGCTCGTCGACGAGCAGGCCGACGTGATCGACGTCACCGCGACCATCGTCGATCTGGCGGTGCGCGGCTACCTGCTCATCGAGGAGCTGCCGCGTGAGGCGTACGGGCGGCTGGACTGGAAGCTGCGCAAGCTGGACCGGCCGACCGGCGAGTTGCTGCTGTATGAGCGGATGCTGTACGCCGCGCTGTTCGACGGGCGCGATGAGATCCGGCTGTCGCAGCTGGGCGGCACGTTCACCGAGCAGCTGGCCCGAGTGCGCAGTGCGCTGTATGAAGATGTCGTCAAGCAGGGCTGGTTCGGGCGGCGCCCGGACGCGGAGCGCACCCGATGGACCACGACCGGCATGATCTTGACCGCCGTCGGAGTGGTGGGCACGGTGCTGCTCGCCATCTTCACCGACCTCGCGTTGATCGGGCTTGCCGTCATCATCGCCGGCGCGGCGCTCACGCTGGGCGGCCAGCACATGCCGGCGAAGACCGCGCGCGGCGCCACGGTACTCGCGCACACGATCGGCTTCCGCGCATACCTGTACCGGGGCGAGGCCGAGGACGTCCCGGAAGATCAGCGACTGTCGGTCTTCTCCCGCTATCTGCCGTACGCGGTGGTCTTCGACGCCGTACAGCGCTGGGCCAAGACGGTCGAAGACGTCGGCGTGCGCGAGAAGGGCGCCGACAACCTGTACTGGTACGAAGGCCCGGCCGAGTGGGACCTGTCGAAGTTCGCCGAGTCGATGCGGATCTTCACCCTCGCCACGTCGGGCGCCATCTCCCAGGCCCGCCAGTTCCGCAGCCTTTCCTGATCGATCCCCTCTTGCCCCATCAGGCCTTTCCCGCTCGGCTCTCCTGACAGCCGAACAGGCCGGGGACGGGCCGGACGGCGCCGACCACGCCGTCGCCACCCGGCAGCGGGACGGTCGCCAGTTCGGCGGGCACGAGATCCCCCGTACCCGTCCGGCCGAGGGCGCCGAGTGCGCGCAGCAGCGCGACGGTGACGGGGGTGCGGGCGCGCTTGGCGCCGTCCTCGATCTTGAGTGCGCCGGCGAACACATCCGAGCCGGCGGCGAAGGCGAACGCGTCGACGCCCTCGGCGCCGGACTTGACCAACAGCCCGGGTACGGCACTCATCAGCCGACGCTCATCGCGGCCGGTGCCCGAGGTCCACTCCGGATGTCTTCGCATGGCGTCAGCGACCCGCCGTTCCGGGCTGCCAGGGGCGGCGCGCACCAGCGTACGGAAGGCCCGCGCCACGCCGGTCAGCGACACCGCGAACAGCGGTGCGCCGCAGCCGTCCACCCCGGTCGCCGCCACCTTCTCTCCCGTCAGCTCTTCAATGGTGCGCCGAATCTCCACCTGTAGCGGATGGCCGGGCGCGGTGTAGGACTCGATGGGCCAGCCGCCGGCCACACAGGTGGCGAGCATGGCGGCATGCTTGCCTGAACAGTTCATGTGCAGGCGCGTCCGCCGGCCCCCGGCCCGCATCAGCCGCTCGGCCGCGTGCTCGTCGATCGGCCACGCCGCCGGGCAGCGCAGCGCGTCGGCGGCGAGGCCGGCGGCGGCGAGGATCCGCCGTACGCCCTCCACGTGGAAGTCCTCGCCGGAATGGCTGGCGGCCGCCAGCGCCAGCGACTCGCCGTCGAGGGGCAGACCGTGCCGCAGCATCGCGACGGCCTGCATGGGCTTGTTCGCCGATCGAGGGAAGATCGGCACGTCGACGGCGCCCAGCCGCATCGCGCACCGGCCGTCGGCGGCCAGCCCGACCGCCGCGCCCCGGTGCCTGGACTCGACGAATCCCGACCGCTCCACCTCGACCAAGACGGGGTTGACCGTGTCCGCCATGCACTCGCCTTTCCGGTCAGGGACGGGGCTTGACGCCGAGGAAGGTGCGGGCCTCCTTGGGCGGCATCGGCTCGCGCTGCGCGATCCGGGCGAGGGTCGCGGCCCGCTCGACGAGTTGCGCGTTGGCCGTCACCGGCCGGCCCTTCCCGTACGTCAACGTGTCCTCCATGCCCACCCGCAGATGACCGCCTGCCGACAGCGCGGCGTACATCACCGGCAGGCTGGTCCGGCCGACGCCGGTCGCCGACCAGGTGGCGCCCTCGGGCAGCGCCGCGACGGCGGCCACCAGCGTGCGCGCGTCCCCGGGCATCCCGCCGGGCACGCCCATGACCAGGTCGCAGTGCACGTGCCCGCCGTACGGAAGACCATGCTTGGTCAGCAGCCGATGCAGCGCGGCGACGTGGCCGAGGTCGAACAGCTCGAACTCCGGCACGATCTGCAGCTCTTGCGTGCGTTCGTACAGCTCCACCATGAACGGCCAGGGATTCATGAACACGTCGGCGCCGAAGTTAACGGTGCCGCAGGTGAGCGAGCAGGCGTCGGGCCCGGCCTCGAGGACGCGGAGCCGGTCGTCGTAGGAGTCGGTGACCGCCCCGCCCGTGGACAGCTGCACGATGAGGTCGGTGGCCTCCCGGACGGCCAGGACCGTCTCGCGCAGCCGGCCGAGGTCGAGCGTGGGCCGCGCCTCGTCGTCCCTGATGTGGATGTGGATGACCGCGGCGCCGGCCGCCTCGCACTCGCGGGCGGTCCGGACCAGCTCGTCCAGGGTGACGGGCAGCGCGGGAACCTCGGCCTTGTCCGATTCGGCGCCGGTGGGCGCCACGGTGATGAGCGTTGCTGCCATAGCCGCATGATCTCAGCCCGGCGCGACCCGGC
Organism: uncultured Thermomonosporaceae bacterium; assembly: GCA_937891035.1. Taxonomy (GTDB): domain Bacteria; phylum Actinomycetota; class Actinomycetes; order Streptosporangiales; family Streptosporangiaceae; genus CALAED01. The sequence goes on from CALAED010000326.1 coordinate 4,453, forward strand.
AGAATGCGGGACTGTGCGAGCCGTTGTCCAGCGCGTGAGCCAGGCCAGTGTGACCGTCGAGGGCCGGGTGGTCGGAGCCATCGCCGAGCCGGGATTGCTCGTCCTGATCGGGGTGACCCATGACGACACCTCCGCGCGGGCGGAGCGGCTGGCCGCCAAGCTGTGGGGGCTGCGGATCCTCGCCGGCGAACGGTCGTGCTCCGACGAAGGCGCGCCGCTGCTGGTGATCAGCCAGTTCACGCTGTACGGCGACACGCGCAAGGGCCGCCGGCCGTCCTGGACCGCCGCCGCGCCCGGACCGGTGGCCGAACCCCTGGTCGAGGCCGTCGTGACGGCGTTGCGCTCGCTCGGCGCCAGGGTCGAAACCGGCGAGTTCGGCGCCCGGATGGAGGTCTCACTCGTCAACGACGGCCCGGTCACCTTGATCATCGATGTGTGAGCGGCGGCGGCCGGCGCGTGGGGTCGGCCGCGCGACCGCGGCTCAGCTGCGCAGGCCGACGACCATGCCGACGACCACCAGCAGAGTGAGGATCGAGGCGACGCCGAGGACGAGCCGGTCACCGGAGCTCAGCCGGCCGCGCACTCGTGGCGACACGACGAGCATGCCCGTGGTGCGGTTGGGATCGGGGGGCGGCGCGGGCTTGTGGAAGGGGTTGGACAGCCCGGCCAGCCGCCACAGGGCGTCGTTTTTGATCTGCTGGTGCTCGGTCCCGCAGGCGAACAGCCGTCCCCGTACGGGCTCGAGGCAGGAGTAGCCCTGCCGGGTCATCACCCGGCACGCCGCCGGGACGAGGCAGAACTCATACAGACACCACAGGAGCACGCCGAGCAGGGCCAGCCGCCAGGACTTGGCCAGGATCGCGGCGACGCCCAGCAAGGTGAACAAGCCCCACCACACATAGATCGGCTCGCGCCATCGTCGCCGCCGTCGCCGCATCTCGCCCTTCCTCATGAGTGGTGACCCTCGTACCGGTGGACACGGGCGGTCAGGCGGGACGGCGGCGCAGCGCGATCGAGACGTTGGCCCCGGTGTCGGGCGAAACCACGACCTCCTGGGCGGCGGCCACCCCGCCGGCGAGCAGCTCGGCTCCCACCGGGACGTTGCGTTTGACCAGCGCGAGCGCGATCGGGCCCAGCTCGTAATGGCGCGCCGCCGACCCGACGAACCCGACCGTTCGGCCGTCCAGCTCAACCGGGTCGCCGTGCGCCGGCAGCCGATCGACGCTGCCGTCCAGGTGCAGGAACACCAGGCGGCGCGGCGGCCGGCCGAGGTTGTGCACCCGCGCCACCGTCTCCTGCCCGCGGTAGCAGCCCTTGTCGAGGTGCACGGCGGCCTCGAGCCAGCCAACCTCATGCGGGATCGCCCGGTCGTCGGTGTCGAGACCGGCCCGCGGCCGGCGCGCGGCGATGCGCAACGCCTCGTACGCCCACAACCCGGCGGGCCGCACCGCCCAGTCACGGTGATCGAGCTCGCCGCGCGGCACGATCAGCGTCTTGCCGACGACGTCCGGCAAGACCAGCTCGCCCTCGGCCGGGCCGCTGGTGGTGACCACGGCGTAGGAGTCCGTCACGTCGGCGACCTCGACGCGCAGCATGAAGCGCATGGACTCGAGGAAGCCCACCAGCGCGCCGGCGGTGCCCGGCTCGACGTGCGCCCACACGGCGGCTCCGTCGTCGACGAGGGACAACTGGTGCTCGACCCTGCCCTGCGGGCTGAGCAGCAGCGCCTCGGTCGGCTCGAACGGCCGCAACCCCTCCAGGTGCTGGGTCAGCATGCTGTGCAGCCAGCGCAGCCGGTCGGGGCCGGCGATCCGGACGACGCCGCGGTTGCTCCGGTCGACGAAAGCCCCGGTCTCGGCCAGCGCCCGCTGCTCGTGGAACGGCTCGCCGTAATGCGCGGCGACCTCGGCATCGGGCGGATCGGCCGGCACGGCTCCGGGTGCCGTCAGCAGCGGACTGTCCATGCGTCCCATGCGTCCAGGCTACGCGGCCGGCGGGGCCTGTCCCGCCTGTTTGTGATCTCCACCGGACCGCTCTGGCTCCACCCCACGTTAACGCCGCTAGGTCTGGCAGTCGCGGCACAACCCGTAGACAGTGAGATGGTGCACGTCGGTGGCGAAGCCGTACTCGCGTCCCAGGACGTCGACGAGACCGTCGGCGACCTCGGGCTGCACGTCGCTGACCCGGCCGCAGCGGCGGCACATCAGGTGCACGTGCTCCGCCTCGGCGGCCAGATGATAGGTCGGCGGACCGTGCTTGAGGTGGGCGTGCTTGACCAGGCCGAGCTCCTCAAGCAACTCGAGGGTGCGGTAG
>CALAED010000327.1 GCA_937891035.1 uncultured Thermomonosporaceae bacterium
GCATACGGCTTGTATGTTTCGAGTTGTCAGCCTGACCGGGCTTGTATGTTTCGAGTTGTCAGCCTGACCGGGCTTGGTGAGGTTGGCCGGTGGGCAGGAGCCCGCGCTACGGTTGGGTGCGTGAGCCCGTGCTTGAGTGAGGTGCCCTGCCCACCATCGCATCCGTGAACCCGGACAGTCGCTTGGGCCGCACCGCGAGCCCGCATTCGCAAGCGAGGGTCATGCAAACAACTCCGTCATCACCACCGGTCTTCGTCGGCATCGACGTTGCCAAGGATCGCCTGGACGTCCATCTGCGGCCAAGTGGGGAGGCGTTCAGCCTGCCGCACAATGCAGATGCTTTCGAAGAGCTCGTAACGCGCCTCGTCGGCCGGGTCGTCGGCCTGGCTCCGGAACTCATCGTCCTCGAGGCGACAGGCGGTTTCGAGGCTGCGGTTGCAGCGGCGCTGGCGAGCGCCGGGCTACGGCTCGCCATCGTCAATCCGCGCCAGGTCCGGGCCTTTGCACGCGCCATAGGTCGGCTCGCCAAAACTGATCGGCTTGATGCCGAAGTCATTGCCTTGTTCGCTGAGCGCGTCCGGCCAGAAGCCCGCGCCATACCCAGTACGCAGGTGCGGGCGCTCGCCGATCTGGTCGCGCGCCGACGCCAGATCATCGATATGATCACGGCCGAGTCCAACCGCCAGCGACCGACCCACGATCCACGGCTCCAGAAGAGTCTCGAACGTCATCTTGCCTGGCTGCAGCACGAGCTGCGTGAAATCGATCGGGATCTCGACGGCACGGTTCGCGGTACCCCGGCGTGGCGGGAGACCGAGGATCTTCTCGCTTCCGTCCCAGGCATCGGTCCGATCACCGCGCGGACGCTGATCGCAGAGCTACCCGAGCTGGGCCTGCTCGACAGGCGGCGGATCGCAGCCTTGGCTGGGGTCGCGCCCATCAACCGCGACAGCGGTGCGATGCGCGGCCGGCGCATGATCATGGGCGGTCGCACGACGGTTCGGAACGCCCTCTTCATGGCCACCGTCAGCGCCACCCGGTGGAACCCCATCATCCGTGTCTTCTACCAACGCCTCACCCAGGCCGGGCGACCGGCCAAAGTCGCGCGCGTCGCCTGCATGCGTAAGCTTCTCACCATCCTCAATGCCATCTTGCGAGACCGTCGACCCTGGAATGTGGCTTGACAGGCAACACAGTCACTCAAGCATCGGCCAGCGCATAGGAGGTCGACCGCGGGGTGCGTCCGGGACGGCACCAGCGGTGGACGAGAACGCGGGTCGTATCTCCGGTGACGGAGTCGCGGCGCACCACGACGTTGGTGTTGCCGCCCTGCTCGAGGTCCGGATCGAAGACCGCTTTGCAGGCCGCGCACCGGCCCGCCTGCCGTTGCAGCAGGTGGACGCGATGGAAGTGACTGGCTTCGCGCACCAGCCGCCGTGTGCGGCGATCCTCCCAGTAGTCGCGCAGGCTCGGGTCGAAGGGGCTGGCTTTGCCCCTGACCTTCACGAAGCGCGACACCCGGGTCTCGTTGTGGCGCGCAAGCCGGTTTCGGCCGTCCCACAGGTCCCAGCCGCGGCCCTGGTCGACGCCGTAGTAGTGGTTGACCACCCAGCGTCGGTTCTTCCTGGGATGGCGGCGCTTGGCCCATTTGTAGGTGATCTGCCAGACGTGATGGTCCAGGACACCGAACGTGCGCTTGGCCCCCGCGTAGCGGTAGTAGTTGCACCATCCCCGGATCACCGGGGACAGCTGCTTGATCACCTCGGCCGTCGGCAGCTGCCGGTTGGACCGGAAGAAGGCGGAGAGCCGCCTGCGGTGCAGGGCGACCTTCTCCTTCTGGGGCCGGACCAGCAGCTTGCCATTGGGAAAGTGCCTGAGGTTGAAGCCGAGGAAGTCGAACCCGTCGTCGATGTGGACGATGCGGGTCTTGGCTTGGCTCAGCTCCAGCCCGCGGCCGGCGAGGAACTCGGTCAGCCGCGGGATGACGTAGCCTTCGAGGACCTCCCGCGAGGGGGCGGTGACCACGAAGTCGTCGGCATACCGGACGAGGTTGATGCCTCGATTGCTCCCCCGCCGGAGGCAGGGGGTGATGTGGCGTCCGTCGGCGCGCTCGGCACCGAACAGGCGCTCCATGCCGTCGAGCGCGATGTTGGCGAGCAGGGGCGAGATGATGCCGCCTTGCGGCGTGCCCATCGTCGTCGGGTCCAGCGCGCCGAGCTCGACCACGCCGGCTTTGAGCCAGCGCCGGATCGTGTTGGTGAACACAGGCAGACGCGCGAGCAGCGCCGCGTGATCGATGCGATCGAAGCACTTGGCGATGTCGGCATCGAGGACCCACTGGCTGCTGCCCGGCTTGGACAGCGTCCGGTGGAGGGCCTCGATCGCGTCCATGGTGCAGCGTCCTGGCCGGAAGCCGTAGCTGTTCGCCTCGAAGCGAGGCTCCCATTCCGGCTCCAGCGCCAGCTTGACGAGCGCCTGCATCACCCGATCCAGCATGGTCGGTATGCCCAGGGGCCGCTCCTTGCCATCGCCCTTCGGGATGTAGACCCGGCGGACCGGCTTGGGGCGGTAGCCCTTGAGGCTCAGGCCTTTCCGGAACATCGCGAGACGTCTCGGCGGCACGTGGCACACCACGCCGTCGATCCCCGGTGTCCTCTTGCCGCGATTGATCTGGGTCGCCTTGCGGATCGCCAGCAGCTTCGCGGAACTCGAGCGAACGAGGAGTTTTTGCAGGTTCTTGACCTTCGCCGGCTCGCCGTTCTGGCTGGCCCGAAAGATCCGCTCCTGCAGCCCGCGTACGTTGCGCTCGACCGCCGGCCAGTCGATGCTGGTCCAGCTCTGGAGAGCGCCACGCCCTGCCGTCGGTTCGGTGATGATCACCGTCTAACGTCCCGGCAGGTGCGGCGGGGCAGGGGCATCGCTTCCGGTGACACCCGCCGGAAGTCAGCTCCCTTTCGGGATGGGCATCGCCCTATCCGGCCGATTACGGGCCGGCCTTCGCTTTCTCCGGCATCCTCTACCCCCTGGCCCGTCCCCCTTCCTCGCGGTCGGGATACCGCCCTTGCGGGGCGGGGGCCGTGGGGCTTACCCAGTTGATCGAGATCGAGATGCGTCGTGGGGAGGCTGGGCTCTATAGCCCGGTGGGACATCCGGGTGCTGCCGTCGGCAAAGGCAGGTCCGACGGTCCGTCCCACGTCGCCTTTTGGCTGCGGCCTGTCAGCCTCTTTGGCCGCTTCGGAGTGACGAGCCCTGCGAGCCTTCACGTACTTCAGCCTTCCACGTCTCCCCTGGCCGCGCTCCGCCTCGAGGCTGGCAGGGCTGCCGACGTTGTCCCCGGAGCTTCACACCTTGGGTTGCCCCGCAGCATGTCCGGGTAGGGGCACCTAAGCACCATAGGGTCCGGCCGGGCTTCTCCGACCGGCACTCAAACCTCGACCCTTGCAACATTCCCCCTCGGGTGTGCTCGAAAGTGGAGAATGTTTCTGGTCGCGCTCCTCTCCCTCCGCCAAGACGCCTTCGGGCGACAGTCTCTCCGTCCGCCGATCAGTCCGCTGAAGCCCAGGAATTCGGCCGTTTTCGGCTAAGCGCTGTTGACCT
>CALAED010000328.1 GCA_937891035.1 uncultured Thermomonosporaceae bacterium
TGCGGCAGCAGCAGGATCACCATGGCGACAAAGCCAGCAAGCGCCAGCGTGATGACGTCCCGGAAGACCGTGCCGCTGTCATCGTCATCGAACGGGTCGAGGCTATTCACGGCGGCATACGCACCGAGCTCGCCGAAGCGGGCGTCAAGGGCGTGAAGGATCTCGCCGGGCTGCGGGAGAAGCTCGCGCCACCACGGGCCGTCTTCCTTTATGTCCCGGCGGGGCGCGCGGTGGACGAGCTCTTGGAGGCGCTCGCCGAGGTCCTGGAAAAGGGCGACCTCCTCGTAGACGGCGGCAACTCCTATTGGGGCGACTCGATCCGGCGCCACGCCCGCATGAAGGCGCGCGGCCTTCACTTTGCCGATCTCGGGACGAGCGGCGGCGTTTCCGGCGCCCTGCATGGCGCCTGCTTCATGATCGGCGGCGAGCGGCAGGCTGTCGCGCGCGTCGAGCCGATCCTCAAGAGACTCGCGGTCGAGGGCGGCTATGTTCACGCCGGGCCTCCAGGTGCCGGCCACTTCGTGAAGCTGGTCCACAACGGGATCGAGTTCGGCATGCTGCAGGCGATCGGCGAGGGCATCGACCTGCTCGAGCACTATCGCGACCGCATGCCCGTCGCGGACGTGCTCCGCTGCTGGTGCCACGGCTCCGTCATCCGCTCCTGGCTGGTCGAGCTCATGGAGCAGGCCTATCGCGAGAACGGCGGCCTCAAGGCGATCCCGCCGTACGTCGAGGACACCGGCGAGGTCGACTGGCTCGTCGACGATGCGCTGCGCATGGAGGTGCCCGTGCCGGTGATCGCGCAGTCGGTCATGCAGCTCATGGCCTCGCGCGACCAGGACAAGAACTGGGCGCGGGCCATCGCTATGATGCGACACGGCTTCGGCGGACATCCGTACGGCAGCGACCAACGGGTCGTCGCGGAGCGCCGCGGCGGCCGGATCGGCGGCTTCGTCGGCCGCCGCCAAAACCGAGACGACGCTGACGTGGAGGAAGGAGGTTAGTCCGGTGCCCTATCAACCGATCGAGAGCTACGGACTCGTCGGCGACATGCACACAGTCGCCTTGGTCGGCCTGAATGGCTCGATCGACTGGATGTGCGTCCCCCGGTTCGACTCGCCGAGCGTCTTCGGCGCTATCCTCGACGACGACAAGGGCGGTTTCTTCCGGATCTGGCCCGAAGGCGAGGACGCCACTCAAAAACAGTTCTACTGGCCGGGAACTAACGTCCTGGTGACCCGCTGCTTCGCCGAGCACGGCGCGGCGGAGCTCATCGATTTCATGCCGGTGGTCGACGAGGAGGCGTCCGAGAGCGCAAGTCGGAGGCAGCTCATCCGGCGGGTCACGGCGGCCCGCGGCAAGATCGAGATGCGCATGCTCTGCCGGCCGGCATTCGACTACGCGCGCGAGCGGCACGCGGTCGAGCCGGTGACCGGCGGGGTGCTGTTCCGCTCCCAGGAGCTCGCGCTCAGTCTCAAGGCGACCGTGCCGCTGACTATCGATGGCAGCGAGGCGAGCGCTCGCTTCACCCTCGAAGAGGGGCACTCGGCGGTGTTCGTGATTTCGCAGCTGACCGAGGAAATCGGCGAGGCAACCGAGCTCGACGAGAGCGATGCGGAAGCCGCCTTCCGCGAGACCGTGGCCTACTGGCGCCAGTGGCTCCGCCAGTGCCGCTACGCCGGGCGCTGGCGCGAGATGGTCGAGCGCTCGGCGCTCGCGCTCAAGCTCATGACCTATGCGCCGAGCGGCGCGATCGTCGCCGCCCCGACCTGCTCGCTCCCGGAAGGCATCGGCGGCGAGCGCAACTGGGACTACCGCTACACCTGGATCCGCGACAGCGCATTCACGATCTACGCGTTCCTCCGTCTCGGCTTCCGCCAGGAGGCCGAGCGGTACATGCACTTCGTCGCCAAACTGTGTCGGGAGTGCAATCCGGACGGATCGCTTCAGATCATGTACGGGATCGACGGGCGCAAGACGCTGACCGAGGAGGTCCTCGACCATCTCGCGGGCTACCGCGGCTCGCGGCCGGTGCGGATCGGCAACGGCGCCTACGACCAGCTTCAGCTCGACATCTACGGCGAGCTGATGGACGGCGCGTATCTCTACAACAAGCACGGCGCCCCGATCTCCTACGACTTGTGGCTGTCGCTGCGCGCCGGCGTCGATTGGGTCTGCGACAACTGGCAACTGAAGGACGAAGGCGTCTGGGAGACGCGCGGGGGGCGTCAGCATTTCGTCTATTCCAAGCTGATGTGCTGGGTTGCTGTGGACCGTGGGATCCGGCTCGCCGACAAGCGCTCTTTTCCGTGCGATCGCAGTCGCTGGCTCGACGTGCGGGACCGCATCTACAACGACATCATGACCAACGGCTGGCACGAGGAGCGCCAGGCGTTCGTGCAGGCCTACGACAGCAAGACGCTGGATGCCGCCAATCTGATGATGCCGCTGACGTTCTTCGTCAGTCCCAACGATCCTCGGATGTTGCGCACGCTGCATGCGATGATGCAGCCACCCGAGAAGGGGGGCCTGCTCGCCAACTCCCTGGTGTACCGCTACCACGTCGTCGACAGCCCGGACGGCTTGGCGGGCGAGGAGGGCACCTTCAACATCTGCACTTTCTGGCTGGTCGAGGCGCTGACGCGTGCCGGGCGGTTCCATCGCCCGCTGCTTGAGGAGGCCCGGTTGATCTTCGAGCGCATGCTCGGCTTCGCCAACCACGTCGGCCTGTACGCCGAGGAGACTGGCAGCCGCGGCGAGGCGCTCGGCAACTTCCCCCAAGCCTTCACCCATCTCGCCCTGATTAGCGCGGCGTTCAACCTCGACCGCGCCCTCGGCGGACAGCGGTACGATCCCTGAGAAGACGGAACAGCGGGCCCATCGGCCGCGCGGCATGGAGAACCAAGATGACCAAAGATCGCGTGGATGAATCGCTGCCGGAGGTGGCGATGCCACACAGGTCCGCAATACGCTGACCGGGCAGAAGGCGCTGGTCACCGGCGGCAGCTCCGGCATCGGCAAGGGCGTGGCGCTGTCGCTCGGCAGGGCCGGCGCCGACGTGGTGGTCAACTACGCCTCCCAGCGCGAGCCGGCCGAGGAGGTGGTCGCCGAGATCCGACACGAAGGCGGCAACGCCTACGCCCACCGGGCCGACGTCAGCCAGGAGGACCAGGTCCAGGCGATGTTCGCCACGATGCTCGATCA
>CALAED010000329.1 GCA_937891035.1 uncultured Thermomonosporaceae bacterium
CGCCATCGTTGCAGCTCGGCGCCATACGGATCGGGAATGGGGATGGCCACCCCGATCACGCGGTCAGCCACGGCCAACGAAGCCCACCCGATCACGCACGATCGCCATGGTGCGCGTCGCGACCGCGCTCGCCCGCTCGGCGCCTTGGCCGAGGATCCGGTCGAGCTGGTCGTCGTCGGCCAGGAGCTTTTCCGTCCGCTCCCGGATCGGGGCAAGCGTGTCGACCGTCAGCTGGGCGAGATCCTTTTTGAATTGCCCGTACCCGGTGCCGGCGTAGCGGCGCTCCAGGTCTTCGATCGGCTCGCCGGCGAGCGCGGAAAAGATCCGCAGCAGGTTGGTGACGCCCGGCTTGTTCTGCTCGTCTGCCGTGACCTCGGTGCCGGTGTCGGTGATCGCCCGCATGATCTTCCTGCGCGCGACGCCGGGCTCGTCGAGCACGTCGATGATGCCCTGCGGAGTCGAGGAGGACTTGCTCATCTTCGCCGTCGGCTCCTGCAGATCGGTGATCTTCGCGGTCGCCTTCGGGATGTGGGCATCCGGCAGGACGAACGTTTCGCCGTACCGATGGTTGAACCGCTGCGCGAGCGTACGGCTCAGCTCCAGGTGCTGGCGCTGGTCCTCGCCGACGGGCACCAGCAGCTCGCCGGCGCCGGGCGGCGGCGAGTACAGCAGGATGTCGGCCGCCTGCAGGATCGGATACGTGAACAGCCCGACGCTCGCGGCGGCCGTCCCCTGCTTGGCCGACTTGTCCTTGAACTGGGTCATCTGGTTGGCCTCGCCGAACCCGGTCAGGCAGCCGAGCACCCAGGCCAGCTCGGCGTGCTCGGGCACATGGCTCTGTACGAACAAGGCGCTCCGCGCCGGGTCGACCCCCATCGCGACCAGTTGGGCGGCGGCGCGCCTGCTCCGGCGGCGCAGGTCGGCGGGCTCGGTCGGAACGGTGATCGCGTGCAGGTCGACGACGCAGTAGAACGTCTCGTAGCTGTCTTGCAGCGCCACCCACTGGCGCAGCGCACCCAGGTAGTTGCCGAGGTGGAAGGAGTCCGCGGTGGGCTGGATGCCGGACAGGACCCGCCGGGTGGCTGCTTGGGACATGAATCCATTCTCTCTCAGGGTCAGCTGTCTCTCGTGCTTTCTTCCTCTGGTGTGACGCCGTCCGGTGAGGGTGCGTTCGGCGCGCCGTGCGCACCGGAGGCCACCGGCGCCAGCGGCGTGACCCGGATCCGGGAGATGCGCCGGCCGTCCATCGCGGTCACGGTGAGGCGGTGACCGGCGACCTCCACGGCCTCCCCCTGCGCGGGTATGCGCCCGAGAACGGCGATGAAACAGCCCGCGACCGTCTCGTACGGTCCTTCGGGCAACTCGATTCCGGTCTCGGCGGCGAAACCGTCCAGATTGAGCAGGCCGTCGACCTCGACGACGCCGCCGTGCAGCCGACGGGCCTGGGCGTCCTCGACATCATATTCGTCCCTGATGTCGCCGATCAGTTCCTCGACGAGGTCCTCGAGGGTGACGATGCCGGCGGTGCCGCCGTACTCGTCGATCACGATGGCGAGGTGGTGGCCCTCGTTGCGCATCTCCGACAGCACGGACAGCACGCTTCTGGAGGTGGGGAGGAACTTCACCGGCCGGAGGAACTCCGAGATCGGCAGCGACCATTCCGCGCGCTGCGGATCGAGCAGGTCGCGGACATGGACGAAGCCGATGACCTCATCGTGTGAGTCCCGAAAGACCGGAAAACGCGAGTGCGGGCTGCCGGCGGCGATCTCGGCGGCTTTGAACAAGGGGGTCGACGCGTCGAGGAACTGCACCTCGGTGCGCGGCACGAGCACCTCGCGCAGCTGCCTGGCACCCGCGGCGAAGACCTCCTCGATCAACGCACGTTCATCGTGGGTGATCTCCTCGTGCCCGGCGACGAGAGCGCGCAGCTCCTCCGCGCTGATCGCCTCGCGGCCGGCGTGCGGGTCGGCGCCGGACAGCCGTACGACCACGTTCGTCGAGACCGACAGCAGCCAGATCACCGGGCGGGACAGCACAGCGAGCCGGTCGAGAAACGGGGCGACAAGCAGCGACAGGCCTTCGGCCCGCTGCAGCGCGATCCTTTTGGGCGCGAGCTCGCCGAGGACAAGCGAGACATACGAGATCGCGAGCGTGATGCCGACGAGCGCGAGCGCCTTCGCCAGCCCCTCGGACAGCCCGAGCCCGACCAGCACGGGTGTCGCCGCGTCCGCGAGGGTGGCGGCCCCGAACGCCGCGGAAAGGAAGCCGGCGAGCGTCACACCGATCTGCACGGCGGACAGGAAGCGATTGGGATCGTCGGCCAGTTTTGCCACGCGGGCCCCGCGTTTGCCCCGCGTCGCCAGCTTGTGGACCTGGCTGTCGCGCAGCGAGACCAGGGCGATCTCGGCCGCGGCGAAAAAGCCCCCGATGAGGATGAAGACGAGGACCAGCGCTACGTTCTGCAAGATACCGCTCATGATCCACCTCCTGGCTGATCATCGGAGGTGGAGGATGATCTATGACTAGGGTCGTCCATTTCCCAGCTGGTCGTCAAAGGCGGGATCGCTCTTGGAGCGGTCGTTGAAAGGTCAGATTACCTGGTACTAGAGGCGCTGACTCGCCGCGCGAGCCGTTACGCTTCGGAGGTCGATCGGAGGGAGAACGCAAGTGAGGCTGCTCGTCACCGGGGGGGCCGGCTACATCGGCAGTGTGGTCACGGCGCAGTTGCTGGACGCCGGCCACGAGACGGTGGTGCTGGACGACTGCTCGAAGGGGCACTCCGAGTCGGTGCCGCCGGGGGCCAGGTTCGTGCGGGGGACGCTGCGCGAGATGGCCGAACCGGTGCTGGCGGAGGGCGGCTTCGACGGGGTCGTTCATCTCGCCGCCAAATCGCTGGTCGGTGAGTCCGTCCAGCGGCCGGGGCTTTACTTCTCCGAGAACCTCGGCGGCACGCTGGCGCTGCTTGAGGCCATGCGGCGCACGGGCGTGGCCCGCATCGTCTTCTCCTCGACCGCGGCCACGTACGGTGAGCCGGCCGGGGTGCCGATCGTCGAGACCGACCCCACCCTGCCCACCAACCCGTACGGCATGTCCAAGCTGGCCGTCGACACGGCGCTGACCGAGCACGCCCGGCTGCACGGCGTCGGCGCGGTGAGCCTGCGCTACTTCAACGTCGCCGGCGCCCATCGGGGGTACGGCGAGCGGCACGACCCGGAGACGCACCTGATCCCGAACGTGCTGGCCGTCGCGGCCGGGGCCAAGGAGTCGGTGAGCGTCTTCGGCACCGACTATCCGACGCCCGACGGCACCTGCGTGCGCGACTACATCCACGTGGCCGACCTGGCCGGGGCGCACCTGCTCGCGCTCGGCGCCTGCACGCCTGGTTCGCATGCCATCTACAACCTCGGCAACGGCAGCGGCTACTCCGTGCGCGAGGTCATCGAGGTCTGCCGCCGGGTGACCGGACATCCCATCCCGGTGGTGACCGGACCGCGGCGGGCCGGCGACCCGGCGGTGCTGGTCGCGTCGGCGGCCAAGATCCAGGCGGAGCTGGGGTGGAAGGCCGAGCGCGACTTGTCCGCCATGGTCACCGACGCGTGGGCCTTCATGTCCGGCGGTGCCGGTGCCGGGGCATGACCGGTGACACCTGGCACGCTCCCGGCCGTGTCAACCTGATCGGCGAGCACACCGACTACAACGACGGCTTCGTGCTGCCGTTCGCGCTCGCCCAAGGCGTGACGGTGCGCGGCGGCGCCCGTACGGACGGAGTGCTCGAGGCACGGTCGGCGCAGGCGCCGGAGCGGCCGCTGTCGGTGCGGGTCGCCGACCTCGCGCCCGGCGCGGTCAGCGGCTGGGCCGCCTACGTCGCCGGGGTGGCGTGGGCGCTGCGGGAGGCGGGTCATCCGATCGGCGGCGCGACGTTCGACATCGACTCCGACCTGCCGCAGGGGGCCGGCCTTTCGTCGTCGGCGGCGCTGGAGTGCGCGGTGGGGCTGGCGCTGTGCGACCTGTACGGCCTCGACGTGCCGCGCGCCGAGCTCGCCCGCATCGCCCAGCGCGCCGAGAACGACTTCGTCGGCATGCCCTGCGGGATCATGGACCAGTCGGCCGCGTTGCTGTGCACGGCCGGCCACGCGCTGCTGCTCGACTGCCGCAGCGGACTGTCGGCCCAGGTCCCGCTCGACCTCGCTGCGGCCGGGCTGACGTTGCTGGTCATCGACACGCGGGCCGAGCACAAGCTGGTCGAGGGCGAGTACGCCGCTCGGCGCGCCGCCTGCGAGGAGGCCGCGGCCACGCTCGGCGTGCCCGCGCTGCGCGACGTGACGGATCTGCCGGACGCGCTGGCCCGGCTGGACGATGCCGTGCTGCGCCGCCGGGTCCGGCACGTCGTCACCGAAAATCACCGGGTCGAGGCGACGGTCGGGCTGCTGCGTGCCGGCGCCGTGGCCGAGATCGGCGCGCTGCTCACCGCCTCGCATCTTTCGCTGCGGGACGAGTTCGAGATCTCCTGGCCCGCGGCGGACGTCGCCGTCGAGGCGGCGGCCAGGGCCGGGGCCCGCGGCGGGCGCATGATCGGCGGCGGCTTCGGCGGCTCGGCGATCGCACTGGTACCGGCCGACGCGCT
>CALAED010000330.1 GCA_937891035.1 uncultured Thermomonosporaceae bacterium
CCGCCACGAGCGGCGGCGGCTCGCGGCGCGCCCACGACGCCGCCGCGTCCATCAGCGTCGGCAGCCCCTTCTGCTCGGCGAGCCGGCCGATGGTGAGAATCAGCGGCCGCCGTCCGACCCCCAGCTCGGCGCGGAGCTGGGCGCGGGCACCATCGGCGGGCACGGGGGTGGGCGGCGCCGGCACGAGGGCCCTGGCGACCGACCGCGTCCCAAGGTCGCGCATCCGCTGCTCAAGGTCGGGTGAGACGCCGAGCACACTGGCCGCGCTCCCGGCCACGATCCGTTCGAGCACGGCATAAGGGATCTTGGCGAGCCTGCCGGCGGGCGCGGCGTTGTGCAGGGTGACGACGAGCGGCGGGCCGGACCGGATCGATCGGACGGCCAGCGCGGCCAGGCCGCCGGCGCGCAGGCCGTGCGCGTGCACCACGTCCGCGCCGGCCAGCATCGCCCGCAGCCTGGCGACCGCGCGGGCATCCTGCACCGGCCGCGCCCGGTCGGCGATGTCCACGGCCTCGAACCTCGTCCCCGCCGCGGCGAAGCCGAACAGCTCGTCGGTGGGAGCGGGGCCGAGGACGGCGACGTGGCCGCCTCGTTTGGTCAGCCCGGCCGCGACCGACCTGACGTGGGGGCCGATCCCGCCCGCGCTCGTCGCCAGCACGAGGGCGACGCGCATGCCCGCGAGATCGGCCCGCTCATCGGCGTTCATCGTCGTTTGTCCACCCCTCGGCTCAACGCGGCCCGCAGGTCTCGTCTGTCGATCACATAGGAGATCGCCAGATATACCCCGCCTGCGATCACCGCCGCCAGCGCGGCGACGCCAAGGTTCGCCGGCCGGCCACTCATGTCCAAACCCCGCGCACAACCGTAGCCCGCCAGCGCGCCCGCCACCCCCGCGAACAGCCCGGCGAGCGCCGCGCGACCGAACCCGGCGAGCGCCGCGCGGCCCCGCGCCCGGCCGAGCGCGACCAACAGCAACCCGCCGGCCACGGACATCCCGATGGTGTTGCCGAGGCCGAGCGCCGCCACGACCCAGTCGGCGGGCACCACGATCGCCACGGCCACGTCCGCGACCAGTACCCCGGTCCAGCCGATCACGATGGCGACCGCGGCGGCCCTGGCCCGGCCACAGGCGTAAAGCACCCGGCCGAGATGGGCGACCAGGCCGTACCCGAGCAGGCCGGGCGCGAAGGCCAGCACGGCCCTGGCGAGCACCTCCGGCCGGCCCTGGGGACCGCCGTCGAAGACGCGGGCCGCCGGCTCGGCGACGGCGGCCAGCGCGGCGGCGCCCGCGCAGGAGGCGAGCACGACGGCGCGGGTGGTGGCGGCCGCGATGCGGTCGAACGCCGCCCGGTCCGGGCTTCCGTTCGCTGCCCCGCCTTCAGGCCGGTCGTCGGGGGCGTCGGCCGCGGGACGGGCCGACAGCATGGGGAACGCGCTCGTGGCGATCGGCACCGCCAGGATGGCCCACGGCAGGAGGTAGAGCGCCCACGCGTAGTTGTAGTCGGCCAGCGCGCCGTTCGTGCCGTACCGGTTGGTCAGCACCACGACCGCGAGCATCGCGATCTGCTGCGCCACGACGGTGGCCAGGCCAGCGCCGGCCAGCCGCCGCACCCGTGCCGCCACGCCCGGCGGGAACCTGAGCGTGGGCCGGATCGCCAGCCGCAGCGGCCAGGCCGCCACCACCCCGGTCACGACGAGCGCCAGGACCCCGAGCGTGGTCCCGGCCGACAGGGTCAACTCGGCCGCCTGCGGCAGCGTGGCCAGCGCGTTCGGGCTCGCCCCCGCCATGACCGGCACGTACGCGACATACGCGCCGATCACCACCAGGCTCGACACGAGCGGCGCGAGCGCCGGCCCGGTGAACCGGCGATGCGCCTGCAATACGCCGTAGAGCACCACCGCCAGGCCGTACAGCAGGATCTGCGGCGCGAACACCACGAGCATCCGTGCGCCGACATCGATGATGTCGGCGCGGTCGCAAGGCGGCGCCGCGCCGCGCACCAGCAGGTTAAGCAGCGGCCCCGCGGTCAGCGCGGCCAGGGCCGAGACCGGCAGCAACAGCACGACGATCCAGGTCAACAACGCGGACGTGGTGCGGCGCACTTCCTCGCGCGCGCCGCGCTCGACCGGCCCGGCCAGCACGGGTACGACCATCCCGGCCAGCGCGCCGCCGACGACCAGCTCGAAGATAATGTTGGGGATCTGGTTGGCCGTGAAGTACGCCTGGCTCAGGCACGACGTGGTGACGGTCTGGGAGAAGGTGACCGTACGGCCGAATCCCACGATGCGGGCCAGCACCGTGATGGACCCGATGAGCACCGCGGCGCGCACGATGCCGCCGGCGGTCGGGAAGCGCATCCGCGCCGGCCCGTCACCGCGCCGGGTCAACCGGCTCCCGCGGCTGCGGTGACCTGGGCGCAGGCACGGGCGGGCGCCGGCCCAGCATGTCGAACCAGTGCAACGGCGGGGAGGACTGGATGACCTTGGTGAAGCTCACGAACTCGCTGGCCCCGGTCAGCCCCACCACCCCGGCGAGGATCGCGAGTCGCCCGCCCCGGCCGAGCCGGGTCGCGGCCAGACCGAGCAGCGCGCCAAGGGCGTTGGCGCCGGCGTCGCCGAGCATGGCCTGCTCGCCAAGATCCTCGGGGAGCAGGGCGGCCGCCGCCCCGAGCGGCGCCGCCACCACCGCCGCCGGCGCCACCGTGCCCCGGCCGCCCACGGCCGCCAACGGCGCGCCCATCACCAGGCCGACTTTGATCGCTCGTCCGGGGCGGAGGTCGAAGAGGTTCAGCAGGTTGGCCCCGCCGGCCACCAGGGCCCCGTTGATCAACACGTCGACGGCGGCCGCCGGCTTGGACCGGGCCCCGGTGCCGGCGACCGCGGCCGCGGCCAGCCCGGCGGCACCGATGCCGAGGAGCTTCACCGCGCCGCTGGTGACTTCGCCGCGCGCCAACGCGGCCAGATGGCCTTTGAAGCCGCGGGAGCCGCCGGATCCGGACAGATCGTCGTATGCGCCGAGGAGCCCTCCGCCGGCGCCGGCGAGCAGCGCGGCGGCCCTCATCCGGGCGGGCAGGCCCGGTGCGACGAGCCCGGCCGCGGCCGCTCCGGCCACGAACGCCGGCCCCTCCAAGAGCGTGACGGGCTCGCCTCTGTGATTGGTGCGCCCCCAGACCTCATCGCCCGGCAACCCATTGAGGCCGGGCGGGCGGCGGGTGAAGGCCGCATAGGCGGCGCGGGCGGCGGCGGCACCGAGCACCCCGCCGACGACGAGCCGCTTCATGAGCGCCCCTTGCCGGTCGGCTCTACCGTGGGGCTGGTGCTTGGACCGGGCAGATAACCCTCGGCGCCCGAACCGGTACCGTACTTGCCGGACGTGCCGGTTCGCTCGGCGGCCAGCGCGAGCACGGTCACGACCTGTCCCGACGGTGTGTCCGCGGTGTCGACCGTGGAGACCCGCTCGGCGGCGCCGGAGTTCCTGAGCACCTGGATCAGCCCGCCGTCTTGCGCCGCCTGGTAGGGGCCGGCCAGGACCGTTCCCTGGTCGGCGGCGTCCAGCGCGGCGGCGATGGATACCAACGCCTGGTTATCGGTTTCGGAGCCCTGACCTTGATAGGGCGTCGATGGAGCGATCACGACGGCGAGTGTCGCACGTCCGCCCGGCTTTCCGCTGAAAGTCACGAAACCCTGGTCCTTGAATCCGCTCAAAATCTCGCCGCCGGACGCGTCCTCGCTGCCCGCCCTGGCCTGCTGGTCGGTCACCACCGCGCCGGCCAGTACCGCCGCCGCCTTGTCGTAGGGGGTGGCGTTTTGCGGGAAGGTGATGTCAGAGGGCTTGACGGTTTGGGCCAGTTGGTCGAGCACGGTGATCTGGTCGTCGTCGAGGAACTTCTTTTGAACGGTCACCTGCCCGCTGACCGTGGCCCCGGCCTGGGCGACCATTTTGGTGGCCTGGTCGTGGATGGTCTGGCTCGCGCCCGGCAACACCACGAATACCACGCGCTCGGCGCTCAGCTGTCCCTGCACCAGCTGCGGGCCGAGCCGCTGGGCGAACTGGTTTTCGCCCTCCTGCCGGCGTTGCATCTGCTGGACCTGGTTGCGGTAGGCCTGGTTCTCCTTGGCCAGATCGCTCGTTTGGCTCTTGAGAAAGGTGAGCGACGGATCGGAAAGCGCGGTCGCGCCAAGGACGATGCCTATCGCCAGCGACAGGAAGATGGCGGCGATGGAGACGAGGTGATAGCGAAAATCGATCACGTGAAGAGTCCGGTAAGCCAGA
>CALAED010000331.1 GCA_937891035.1 uncultured Thermomonosporaceae bacterium
CACGCCACCAGGAAATGCCGCTCACCTTGCGCCCTGAGGTGCGCCAGCGCGGCGATGGCCTGGATGGTTTTGCCAAGCCCCATCTCGTCGCCGATGATCGCGCGGCGCTGGGTGAGCGCGAATCGGGCGCCGAACGACTGGTAACCGCGCAGCGAGACCCGGCGGAAGGCGTCGTCGAGCCGCTGCGCGTTCACCCGATCCGCGATCTGGTCGGGCAGGAATCCCTCGGCGGCCACCTGTTCGGGTTCCATGCCCGCGATCTCGATGAGCAGGTTGTAGTACTCGGCCGGGTCAAGCTCGAAGCCGATCCACGCCTGCGTGCCGGAGGCGACGGAGCGCAGCAGATCGGTCGACGCCTGAAGGAGCATGGTCTGTGCGTCGCGCGCTCGCGCGTCGGCAAGCACCGGTTCGATCTGGGCGGCGGCCTGTTCGATCTGCTCGCGGCGCGCCCGGCGAACGAAGAACATGCGCAGCCTGCTGCGGGCGGGCCGGGCCGTCCGCGCGAGCGTCTCCAGCGTGCCCTGGAGACGCCGGGCCAACTCGACGGCCGGCGGGAGGTCGGGGCCGGCGGCGACCAGCCGATGCAACGCCACCACGAGCGCGGTCACGTCCGGATCGTCTTGCTGGTCGACGTCGATCCGTACGGCCACGGTCTGCTCAGCCGCCCGAGCGATCTGCTTGGCCGCGGCGATGGCGTGGGCGGCGGTCCGCGGACCGACCCCGGGCACGCTTTGCAGTTGGTACGCGGTGGCGTCGAGGACCTCTTGAACGGTCGAATAGCCCGCCTGCTCGAGAGTTCCCAGCCGCAGCCGGCCTTCGGTGACGTCACGCAGCCGGTCCACCGGGATGTTGACCAGTTCCTCCCTGGCCAGCCTCGCGCGCAGTGGAGTCAGGGCCCGCTGGACCTCGGCCCGAGCCGCGTCATGGTCGTGGCTCAGGGTGCGTGCCAGAGCCAGGAGCCGGTCGGCCTCGTCCAGCAGTTCCCTGATCTCCCGGCTGTGCGGCATTCGTGCCCGACCTCATTCCAGGCCAACCTCGTACAAGACCATCGGCCATGGTAGAGGCGGCACGAGCTCCCGAACGCCGCTCGGCACGATGCGGCCACTCACCAGCGCAGGTCGGCGCCGCCATCCGCGGTCGACAAGCTACCGGGGACTGCGATGATGCGTTCACCTGACGCATGATGAAGCTGTGGCCGGCGAACGTGTGCTGGGCGTGGACGCGGGTAAGGCGGGGTGGGTCGGCATCGCGCTCGGCGACCACGCTCCAATCCCGTACTTCGCCACCCATATCGACGACCTGGTCGCCGCGGCCGACCACGACGGCCGTATCCAGGTGGTGGGCATCGACATTCCGATCGGCTTGCCTGACGACGACGTTCGGCAGGCCGATGTGCTCGCGCGGCTGGAGATCGGCGTGCGCCGATCGTCGGTGTTCATGACTCCGGTCCGGGCCGCCCTGCACGCCGACACCCATGCTCTGGCCGTCGAGATCAACCGCCGCGTCACCGGTCAAGGCGTCTCCATCCAGGCCTTCGCCCTCAAGTCCCGGCTGCTGGAGGTCGACGCATGGGTCCGGCAGGCGGCGCGTCGGGTCGTCGAAGTACACCCCGAGGTCAGTTTCGCCCGGCTCGCCGGCCGGCACCTGCGGTCGGCCAAGTCCACCTGGGCCGGCGCCGAAACCCGGCGCCGGCTCCTCACCGCCGCCGGGATCGACCTGACCGGGGATCTTGGCGCAGCGGGCGCCGCCGCCAGGGTCGACGACATCCTCGACGCCGCGGCGGCGGCCTGGACGGCCCGGCGCGTGGCTCGCGGCCAAGCCCAATCCCTGCCCGACCCGCCGCAAACCTTCAGCGACGGACTGCCCTGCGCGATCTGGGTCTGAGCGACGCGCCACCAGGCGATCTAAGCGATTTCCTCGATGGGCACCTGATCAGGTGAGCCGCCAGGCGACGGGAAGGCCCCTTTCCGCGCCGGCGCGCGAGTAGTCGTGGGTGATCTCGAGGAGTTCGGCCATCTTGGCCTGCCAGGCGACGTTGACCGGCAGGTCGGCGAGCGAGGCGAGCAGCCGATCGTAGGAGTCGCAGTCGATCACGTGGAACAGATCGAGCCCGTCACGCCAGATCGTCCACTCGCGGGCGCCCGCCGCCTTGATCGCGGCGACCAGGTCCGGCGGCACCTCGCGATGGGCCCGCTCGTACTCCTCTTCCTTGCCGGGCTTGAGCCGGGTGTGGAGCGCGACGCGCATGGTTCTCCTCGGGTACGCGACAGCCGCCGTAGGTCGTCCTACCAATACCTTTGCAGATAACGACTATGTCACGACTGTTGCCGCTGTCCAGGGGTGAAATGATCTGATGATAATTCGAGAGATCCGACGAATTGCGAGGTGACCCCGTGAAGCCTCTCCGTGTGGGATCCGCCGCCGCATGAAGATCACCTCCCTGGCCTCGTACGACGTCCGGTTTCCCACCTCCCGGCGGTTGGACGGCTCGGACGCGATGAACCCCGACCCCGACTACAGCACCGCCTACGTCGTGCTGCGCACCGACGAGGGGGCCGAGGGGCACGGGTTCTGCTTCACGATCGGCCGGGGCAACGAGGTGTGCGTGGCCGCGATCAGGGCGTACGAGCCGCTCGTCGTCGGCCACGACATCGACCTCGCCGACCTGGGCGCCTTCGGCCGGCGGCTGACGCACGACTCGCAGCTGCGCTGGCTCGGGCCAGAGAAGGGCGCCGTCCACATGGCGGCCGGGGCGATCATCAACGCCGCCTTCGACCTGGCCGGCAAGGT
>CALAED010000332.1 GCA_937891035.1 uncultured Thermomonosporaceae bacterium
CTCATCATCGGCGGTCGCTACGGGAGCGGGTTCGTCACGCCGGGACGGACGGGCCAGACGTTCGCGACGCTGTTCAACCAGCAGTTGGCCTGGCGGCCGGCGCCGGACATGATCGTGGTGAGCGGCGGCCACAACGACTGGCCCCACTCCTACGAGCAGGTGACGACCGCGGCCAGACAACTGCTGACGACGATCAAACGCCGGTGGCCGGCCTCTCGTCTCGTCCTGATGGGCCCGCTGTGGGGCAGCGACCCGCCGCCGAAGGGCCTGCAGGTACGAGACGCGCTCCAAGAGGCGGCCGGCCGGCTGCACGTGCCGTTCATCGACCCCCTCGCCGAGCAGTGGATCACCGGT
This sequence comes from uncultured Thermomonosporaceae bacterium, assembly GCA_937891035.1. Lineage (GTDB taxonomy): Bacteria > Actinomycetota > Actinomycetes > Streptosporangiales > Streptosporangiaceae > CALAED01. Next base: position 355 of record CALAED010000332.1, read on the forward strand.
GACATCCACTCGGGCATCGGCAACGCGTCGGCGTACATCAGGCGCGACGGCACGCACCCCACCCCGGCGGGCAACCGCTACTTCGCCGACCGGTTCATCACCGACCTGCGCAAGCTGGGCCTCACCCGGCCGCGGCTGGGCGGCTGAGCGAACCGGCCGGGCTGCTCACCAGGGGCCGTACGGGCCCATGTTGGAGCCGCCGCCCCGGTTGCCGCCCCCGCCGCGGTAGGTCGCCACGGCCGGGCGTACGTCGGCGAGATAGATCGCGGCCACGATGAACGCCACGATGGGCAGGATCGACAGGATCGTCAAGATATTGGCCGCACCCGCCAGGCCGACCACGTTCGCGATGCCGAGGATGAGCAGCCACAGCTTCTTCGTCTGTTTGCTGGCCGCTGTGTACGCCTCGGCGGGCACCCGGATGGCATCCACCAGAGCGAATACCTCGACGACGAACGCGACGATCGCGATGAGCCAGAAGAAGACGAAAAGTCCGCCTTGGATGTTGTTCACCGGTGATCATCACTCCTGCCGATGGGGGCGGGGCCGGGCGGGGCCGCCGGCGCCGCGGGATCTTTCAGAGGCCAGCCTATGTGGTCAACGCGCCCGCGTGCCTCTGCCTGACACCGGACGACGAAGCCGAACGACGGACGCCGGACGAGGAACGCGGGACGAGGAACGCGGGACGAGGAACGCGGGACGAGGAACGCGGGACGACGACGGGCCCGGCCGGTCGTCGCCCGGCCGGGCCCGTCCCGGTGCCGACGTGCGCGGCGTCGCCGCCCACGTTCAGTCCTTCTTGACCGCCGCGGTGGCCTGCGGCTTGCGGGCCGGTGCCCGTCGCGTCGGGGTCGGCGTCGGCTTGGCCTCCTCGATCTGTGACTGGGCCTCGCTCGCCACTCGATTCACCACTTGCTTGCCACGCTCGGCGAGCTCGTCGAAGATCTCGACGGCACGGGTGCCGACGTGGGTCATATAGGCGACGGCCGCGCCGGGGATGTCCTTGGCGTCGACCTTCTCCTGCAGGTCCTTGACGTTGTGCTGCAGCTTGCTGACGCGGTCGGGAACCTCACGAAGCTTCTCGGCGGCGAGGTCGCTCGCGCCCGCGGCGGCGTAGAACGCCTTGTTGTCGCGCAGCTTGCCGGCAATTGTCATTCGACTGCTTCCTTCCTTTCGTCGTTTGCGTCCGCGGGGGCTGGTACCCCGCCTTCGTTCTCCTTGCGGAACGACTCGTAGATGTCGAGCAACACCTGCTTTTGCCGTTCAGACAACGAGAGGTCGGCCCGGATCGCCGCCTGCACGTCCGTGTCGGCCTTGCGGTCCTCGAGGATGCCGGCCTGGACGTACAGTGCTTCCGCGGAGATCCGCAGGCCTTTGGCGATCTGCTGGAGAATCTCGGCACTTGGCTTGCGCAGACCTCGTTCGATCTGGCTGAGGTAGGGGTTGGAGACCCCGGCGGCGTCAGCGAGCTGACGCAGCGAGATCTTCGCCCGTTGCCGTTGGTCCCGGATGTACTCCCCGATGGAACCGACCTTCGAACCTGCCATATCTCCACTGTACGCAGAGTGCTTGCTATAGCAAGCACTCCAGCAAGCAGTCTTTCGTGAGTCCCGTCACATCCGTGATCATGCCCCCGGCGGCTCTTAGGTGACCCTGGAACCCGGCGCCGACCAGGTGTCGCACACGCTGGTCGAACGCCGGACGAAGGCGTGGTTGAGCCAGCTCGCGTAGTGGCGTCTCGACCCGTGGTCGCGGTAGTCCGGATCCGCCGGATCGTCCCCGCGGCCGTAGGAGTCGCGCAGCGCCACCCGCCACTGTGTAGAGGTCACGGGAAAGGACGGCCGCACCGCGGCCATGAACGTGCCGGCAAGGCACTGCGCCTGCAACTCATTGCGGCGACTGATCGCGTTCCGCTCCCCCAGCGTCGCCGCCCGCGTCCGCGCCTCGTGGCTGTAGTCGAGGATGCCGACCTGGTCCTGTACGTGATGGCCGTACTCGTGCGCCACCGCACGCGCGTACGCGACGTTGTAGCGAACCGGCAGGCCGGCCGCCGCCTCCTGCGCGTGCGTCACCCCGATGTACATGCCGTCGTTGAGCGGGCAGTAGAACGCGGCCGCGCCCGGGGCCGGATAGTCGCCGCACGGGCTGCGCCCTGGCCGGGTCCAAAAGACCCGGATGGGCGGGCGGAACGGGACGCCGGCCCGGTGGAGCGCGGTGGACCAGGTCCGGTCGAGGCAGTCCGTCGTGGTGTTGAGGAAGGCGGCGAACGACGACGGAACGCTCGGCGCGATGACCCGGCCCCGGCAGCGGTACCCGGCGAGCGGTCCGATGCGGTAGAGCCGGTCGGCCGCGGCCGGCTGCGCCGCTCCGGCGGAGCCGCCCCCCGAAGTCGTGCCGGACGACCGGCCACCGCCTGGCTCGCCCTGATCCGAGCCAGTTCCCGGGCCCGCCGCGGTCGGCGCTCCTCGCGACCCCGATGCCCCAGGCGACGATGTCGCGCCACCGGTCGACATCGCCTTCGCCGCCACGATCCCGCACACGAAGATGAATGCGACGAATCCGAGCGCGACCACCACCCCGGCGCCCGCGCCACCGGTGCGCCGCCGCACCGGGGAGTAGTAGTACTGGTACGCCGGCGGCATCGGCGGCCGGCCGGGGCCGCTCGGGAACCCTGCCGGCTGTGGCGGAGACGGCGGCGCCGACGGCGGCGGATAGTGCCCCGGAGGCGGCGCCGGCGGCGGCTGCCCCATCGGAGGTCCCGACGACGGACCCCATGACCCTGGCCCTGCCAACCGTCCCACCCTTCCGTTGTCTGTCGCGTCTGTCTGTCGCGCCTGTCTGTCGCGCCTGTCTGTCGCGTCCCTACGACACCTCGGACGCCATCGCCGTCCAGGTGTTGCACGCCGACAGCACCCGCTTGGCGAAACCGATGATCACCCAGCCGGCGTAATGCCGGGCGGAGCCGTGATCACGGCGCTCCGGCGGCTCGTGGTCGTCGCCGCGGCCGAGTACGTCGTCGACCATCGACCGGTACTGCTCCTCAGTCATCGGCAGGGTCGCCCGCTCCGTGCCGAGGAAGGCGCCGGCGAAGCACTGCGCCTGCAGTTCGATGCGCCGGCTCGCCTCCGTCCTCGCCGCGACGTCTTGCCGGTTCATCAGTTGGTGGCCGTAGGCGAGGATCCCGGCCTCCTGCTGTACGTGATGGCCGTACTCATGGGCGATGACCCGGGCGTACACGGCGTAGTGCGATACCGGCTCGTTGCCCGATGTCTCGACGATGTTCCGCAGCCCGACGTACA
>CALAED010000333.1 GCA_937891035.1 uncultured Thermomonosporaceae bacterium
GGACATCTACGACCCCGAGGTCTACGGCCCCTACCGGGTGCTCCGTGGCGGCGGCTGGTATGACGAGCACTGGAGCTGTCGAGCCTCGGTACGGCGCCGCAGCCATCCGACCCTCAAGATCGACGATATAGGATTCCGCATCGCGCGTTCCGCATTGCTCTGATGCGCATGAACCACTGACCACCGCCGAGTCCCCCGCGATCGGGACGCACGGGGTCGGAGTGCATAGGACGGCCATCCCAGGAACTCCGGAGGCGGCTTATCTATCTGGTCGACCGGCGGCGCCGTGATGGTCACCGGCTTGTTGAGGTCCCTGAGCGTCAGCGTTATCGCCGTCGTTTCCTTGCCGCCGGGCCCTGACTTCAGCTGAATCCTGTGTGGCAGGTGCCCGTTGTCGACCCATATATCGAAGGTAAGCGCCCCCATGCCGAAAATTTCTTCGAGCTGCTTGCGCTCCATCGGGGCGAGCCCGCTTTGTCCGGCGTACGTCGCGCTATAGGTACCGATGTATCGCGTGGTTTGCACGCCGCCGACGACCTCCGCGCCGGCCGCTTTGGCGTCAGCGGAAGCGGCGGCCAATCTCACCATTGTCTGCATGTTGACCAGGTCGGTCTGCTGGGTGAGTGCTTGAGTTCTAACCCGCTCTTTCGCAGAGCGGAGACCGCCATCCACGGCTTGCCGTCGCTCGACTCGCTCACGCGCGGGAGCTTCAGGTACGACCTGTCACCGATCATGGTGAGTTTCATGACGCCGGGGATGCGCCTCCCATCGACGTTGATCTCGTTGAACGCCCAACTGAGGGCGGCCGGCGTGGCCTGGCGGAGCAGGCGTCCACGTACGTGGACGCCGCCGTCAGCGGAGCTCTTAATAGTGAAATCGCTCTTGTAAGTTTTGATCTGATCGGTCTTCTGCGTCACCTTGTCCATGACCTGATCGGCGGTGAGCGGCACCACCCGTGCGGCCTGGCCACTTTGCGGCTTGCCCCCGGCACAGCCGGTAAGCGCGAGTACGGCAGCGGTGCCGCAAATCGCGCAGCAGCCCAGGACCCTACGAATCAAATTGATCTTCCCCCATAAGGTATTGACAAGACCCCTGCCAATACGTTGCGCCAACGCCCTATCGGGTGTACCAATCCGACAGATCATAACTCATCGCTGCGGTCCGGCCGCGATGAGGTGCTACGGAAACTCCAGATCAACGGACGAGTCGGGTCTGTTTGAAGCCCTCAGTCGACCGACCCCCGCACGAATTGCGCGACCCCAGCTCGATCCACGATCGATGCGTCATGCCCCGTCAGCCCGATCTGGTCATCGCCGCAGTACCATAAGCGAATAAAGCACTGAAGCCGGCGCGGCGTCAGCGCCAGACCGCCTCCCCCTCCTGTTCCCTGGCCAGCCGCATCGCCATACGAATGTTGTCCACCAGGGCGTCGCCGGCGTTCACGTGGGGGAACGGTTCGTCGGGAACGTCAACACCGAGGAACCGGCACAGCGGCTCCCAGCCCTCCTGCACGCGATAAACCAACAGCCGCTCAGCCGGCACGGTACGCCGCACCCGTTCGTAGTGCTGCTTGAACACCCGCAGGCAGTGCGCCTTGTCGTCCATCCGATCGTCGAAGGTCGCCGACAAGACCATGGCCAGCACCGTCTGCATTCGCGCGAAGCCGGACTCCTCCGCCCACTGCCGTTGCTCGTCGGTGAGCTCCCGGGCCCAGTCGGTGCCGCGCTGAAGCATCTCGACGTGGCTGGCCCACCAGCGTTCCGGATCGCGGTCGGTGAGCAGGATCTTCGCGTCCGGGTACGCGGTGGCCAACCGCTCCCAAAAGTGGAGGGTCGGCCAGTCCATGGCCGCCCGATAGCCCTCGAAGATCACCGACCAGTCGAACTCGCCGCCGGCATCGTACGCTGCCTGCCAATGCTCGCCGTCCGTAGATCGCCGCAGCGCCTCCATGCCGTGATAGCAGGGCCCGAACCCCAACCGTTCCAGCGCCGCCTTCACCGACATCGATCCGGTCCGATGCATCCCAACGCCAATGACCTGCAGCCCCTCACTCACGCAACGCCCCTTCTCGCACCGGCCTCGAACTTCGGATTCGCCGAACTCGCCAACACCAAATTTCGCCGCGCGCCAGCCACGCACCGCCTACTGCCGACAAATGAACGACTCAGCACATTAGTTGGCGCCGGGGAGTTCGGCGAGATCGCCGACGATCGTCTCAGCGGACAGCAGCTCGATCCGCCCGCCAAGCTCGGCCGCGTTCACGGCACGTGCCACGTAGCCTGCTGGACGAACAGGCGTCCAGGCCGCTACGTTCACGCTGTGCTTTCGACCTATCCGGAGATTCGCGATCGGATCTACGAGCTTGCTCGTCGGCACGGCCTGCGCCCGGACTGGGTCGACTCCACTCGTGAGATGCGCCACCTACTGCTGTACGACACCAACCAGGTCGTCGTAGCCAGGACACGTGTGCCGGTGCGCCGGATCGACCCCGATCTGCTGGCCCGCCTCGCTCACGATCTGGAAACGGTGTTCGGGAAGGACTGGATGAAATGACACACGCGGTGCACCGGCTTACCGTACGCATCCTCAAGAAGGACGGCTACTGGATCGGGCTGCCGATCGACGCACCGGGAAGCATGGTCGGCGACACGCTGTCCGATCTTTTCGAAGACGTAGAGGCCGCCAAGCACTTTTGCCTCGGGCTGCCGAAGGAAACCACGGTGATAGTCAGCTACACCTATGACCTGCCCGAGTTCGATGACGAAGTCATCGAGGTCTATCGCGAGCTGCGCGCCAACCGCGACAAGATCGCCGCTCAGCTCGACGAGGCCGCTAGGACGGCTGTCGCCCGGCTCAAGCAGGCCGGAGTCTCGGTCCGCGACAGCGCCACTTTGCTGGGTCTGTCGCCGTCCCGAGTGGACCAGCTGAGGCGCAGCGCCTGAAG
>CALAED010000334.1 GCA_937891035.1 uncultured Thermomonosporaceae bacterium
CTCCGCGTGCAGGCGGGTGCCCCTGGCCACCCGCTGGCGTACCTCGGTCACCAGCACGGCGGCGTCCCGGTCACCGGCGTCGGGTCGGGTGGCGAGCAGCGCCTCGGCGAGCAGCGCCGCGGCGTGCACCTGTCCGGCCTCCAGCAGCTCCCGCAGCCGGCCGGCGGGGCCGCCGCCCTCGGGGCCGTCTTCGCGGCCGATGGCGAAGATCAAGCGTCGCGCGTCCTGCTCGTCGACGCCGAGCTCGGCGGTGGCGTACCTGAGCAGCGCCCGTTCGGACGCGCGCCGGCGATGCCGCTCGCGCAGCCGGGCCGCGATGTCGTAGCACACGAACTCGTCGAGCCGCCCCTCCTTGATCATGAGCTTGAGGGCGACGATGACCGTGTCGGCGTGGGTGGCGCTGCTGTCGCGCGCGCGCCTGGCCCACTGGTCGGCCACGGCGGCGACCGCCGCCGCGTCGAGCCGACCGCCGGGCGCCGTGAACCCGTCGAGCACCCGCATCGGCCCGGTCAGCCGCCCGCCGAGCACGAAGTCGGGCAGCTGCCGATGGCCGAGGACGTCGAGCGCCTCCCGCACGCGCGGATAGGCCTGGTAGGGGGAGACGGCGGGCAGCGGGTCGGGCGTGCGGACCTCGATGCCGGCGGCCGCGGCCAGCTCGGCGAGCTCGGCCACCGGCACGCCGCCCGTCTTGGCCAGGCCCTCCAGATCGGCGGGGGTCAGCAGCCCGAGCGCGCCCGCCGCGTCGAGCAGCTGGCTCTTGGCGTCGACGCGGCGCCGGGCGGTGTTGGCCTGCGCGGCGCGCAGCCGCGACTGCAGCGGCCCCAGATCGCCGTTCGCCGCGGCATCGAACACCGGGACAAGGGCGCGATGGTCGGCTTCGAGCCGGTCGATCAACTTGCGGTACTTCAGCTGGCCGCGCGCCCGCCGCCAGCACTGCCGTACCTCCTTGACCGCGGCCGCCACCTCGGCGGGCCGCAGCGGCTCGCGCAGCCCATAGCGCACCCGCAGATCCTCCGGCGGCTGGTCGCCCGCCGCCCGGGCGGGCTCCAGCACCCGCTGCTTGTATTCCTCATCAAGCATGTGAGGACGCGTCAGCTCACCTTGATCTTGGAGAGGGCGGCGCGGCTGCGCTCGACCTCGGCCTCGGACATGCCGCCCACGTCCACCTGCAGGTCGAGCCGGTCGCCGCTCTCCTTCTCCACCGCGGTGACGTGGAGGAGACCGGACGGATCGAGGGCGAAGGTGACCTCGACGGGCCAGCCCGCCTTCTTGCCCGGCGGGATCTTGACCGTGCCGGTGGCGATCTCGTTGTTGTCGCCGGGCTCGGCCGACTCGACGCTGCCCGCCTGTTCCATCACCCTGACGTCGGCGGCCTCTTGGTTGTCGTGCACCGTGTAGTAGTCCTCGGTCTTGGCCGCCGGCAGCTCGTCGTTGGCGTGCACGAGATGGCTGACCTTGTCGGCGCCGCTGGCCGGGTCGAACACGATGACGCCGAACGCGCGCGAGGCGACCGTCTTGATCTGCCGGCCGGCGATCTGCCGGCGCTGCTCTTCGGACAGACCGGCCCGGCTGGCCATCTCCTCGGCCCGTTCCGCCGCGCCCTCGCGCAGCAGCCGCCGGTAGGTCTCCTCGAAGGCGTACAGCGCCGCGCCCTTGGCGACCGCGAGGTCGGGGTCTTGCAGCCTGGGCGGCAACCCGATCTCGTTTTCCAGCCGGGCGGCCACGCTGGGCATCTTGGTCGAGCCGCCGACGAGCACGAGCTCGTCGTAGTCGGTGACGCCCTTGTCGGCGGCGGTCGCGAGCGTGCGCCCGGTGAGTTCGATGGTGCGGTCGAGCAGATCCTTGGTGAGCTCCTCGAACCGTTCGCGCGTCACCTCGACCGCGGCGACCCGCCCGTCGTGCATCACGCGTACGGTGTGCGCGGTGCGCGTGGTCAGCGCCTTCTTGGCGTCTTCGGCGTCGCGCCGCAGCTGCTGTTCTGTCTGCTTGTCGTCGAGCGGGTCGCTCGCGTCCGGGTGCTCCTTGCGGAACCGCTCGGCGAGGTGTTCGACCAGGCGGGCGTCCCAGTCGGCGCCGCCAAGCTCATGGTCGCCGTCGGTGCAGATGACCTCGATGTGCCCGCCGCGCAGCGCGATGACCGTGGTGTCGAACGTGCCGCCGCCCAGGTCGTAGACGAGGATGGTGCGGTCGGCGTCGGGGTTGAGCACGCCGTAGGTGATCGCAGCGGCGATCGGCTCGGAGATGATGTCGATGACGTTCAGCCCGGCGATCTGACCGGCCTTGCGGGTCGCGTCGCGCTCGGCCGCGCCGAAGTAGGCCGGCACCGTGACGACGACGTCGTGTGCGTACTGCCCGGTCGTCGTGTGCGCGTCGGTCGCCAGCTTGAGCAGGATGAACGCGGAGATCTCCGCGGGCGTGTAGTCGAATCCGTGGATGTGCCGCGCGACGTCGCGACCCATGTCCCGCTTGATCAGGCTGACCGTGTGGTCGGGGTCGAGCACCGCGTTGTCCTTCGCGGTCGCGCCCACGATGACGTTCTCGGCGTTTTCGAAGAAGACGACCGACGGCGTCGTGTCGGTGCCCTCCAGGTTGCGCAGCACCGTGGGCCGGCCGACATCATCGATGGAGGCGATGCACGAGTACGTGGTTCCCAGGTCGATGCCGTAGACAGCCATGGCCTTCACCACCTAAATGGACTCTGCTGATGCATTGGGTCGGGCGGCCAGCGCCTCGGCCGCCTTGCCGATCACGACCTCGGCCCGGCGCAGGATCTGCTCGCCCCGCCGGAAACCGTCGCCGCGCGCCGCCACAACGGTGCCGTCGAGCGCCGGATCGCTGACGGCCACGGTTTCGACCGGCTTGTGCACCGCCTGGTCGAACGGCTCGCCCGGCTCGACGGTGTAGCGTTCGGCGCCCGCTCGGGCCAGGGCCTCGGCGATCTCGTCGGCGATGGCCGAAAGCAGCGGGCCGACGTGGGCCGGGTCGCCGGCGTCTTCGGCCCAGCGCCGCGATTCGCGCCGCACCATGTCATGGAGCCGGTAGAGAGAGGTACGGATCGGGTCGAGCATGGCCTGCAACTCGCCGCGACGAAGCTCTTGGTTGTCGTCGTGCAGCCGATCGATGATCTTTTCTCGGTGCGAAGCGCGCTCGTGCTCACGTTCCGTAGCCGCCGTCAAGCGGTCCAGGCTGCTTTGCAACGCGGCCAGGCCTTCGGACAGGGCGGCAGGCACGGCGTCGCCGGAGCGGGAGGAAAAGTACGCATCGGACACGTGGACAAACCTTATACGGTCGGTAACGTCTTCAACGATAGCCCGGATGGCGAATGGGCCTCGTTTTCTCTGTGTCGATACTGCCGTGAAACCGCCCGGAAACGTAGAGCTCTCAGCCTTGAAACCGGCCGGTCGGCGAGAAAAGTGCGGGTCAGGGAGGGCGATGATGCCGCTGCGTATCCGGGTCGGGCCGCCGATCGGCCGGGCTCGCTGGGCAAGGGGGCGCCGATCTTGCCGACGGTCTCGGGTTCATCCCCGGCGTGGACGTCGAGGGGTGTGGCCCACCGCCGAACGCAGGGCCCGGCATCCTCGGCGCCGACTGGGCGGCCCTGCGGCCCCCCGCTCCGCCGCACCGAGGTGTGCCGGCTGACGCAACTGGTCGGCGCGGCCAAGACGGTGCCGGGCCGGCACCCGCGCCAGATGACCGCCGCGTCGCGATCGCGTTGGGCTAAATTGCGGCCACCGTCAATTCAAGATCGGAAATTTTAATAGGCCAAAAGCGACATATCCGGTTACGCGCCGGTAGTAGATGACTAGTTGGTCAAGAGGCGCCTTAGGCCCCGATCAATGCGCTACCTTCGGCGGGTAGTGACCGGGGGAGTTGGATTACGATGCAGCCGGAGCGGGTCGGCCCGTACGAAGTGCTCCGCAAACTGGGCGCCGGGGGAATGGGCTCGGTCTACCTTGCCCTGGACGAGGACGGCAAGACGGTCGCGGTCAAGGTGATCCATCCGCATGTCGCCGAGGACACCACCGGGCTGCGGCGGCTGGCCAGAGAAGTCGAGGCGATGATGCGGGTGGCCAGCCCGTACGTCGCCGAACTGCTGGACGCTGACCTGCGCGCCGTGCGCCCGTTCATCGTCACCCGCTACGTGCAGGGCCGCTCGTTGCAGCAGATCGTCGAGCGGCGCGGCCCGCTGCCGGACGAGGCGCTGCGCAGCCTCGGCGCCGGCCTGGTCGCCGCGCTGGACGCGATCCACGCGGCCGACGTCGTGCATCGGGACCTGACCCCGCGCAACGTCATGATGGCCGACGGCGTGCCCATCGTGATTGATTTCGGCATCGCCCAGGCCTTTGACGCCACGCGCATTACCCAGAGCATGGTGGGCACCGCCGGATTCGTCGCGCCAGAAGTGATTCGCGGTGAGCACGCCACCCCGATGGCCGACATCTTCTCCTGGGCCGCCACAATGGTGTTCGCGGCGACGGCGCGAAAGTGTTTCGGCGGCCATACCTTCATCGAGGTCATCCATCGCACTCTGGAGAAGGAGCCGGACCTGACCGGCGTGCCGCGCGATCTCATCCCTCCGCTGTGGCGTTCGCTGCGCAAAGCCCCGGCCGAGCGCCCGTCCACCGAGGCGCTGATCGCCGCCTTTTACACGCTCTCCCCCGGCACCGCGCTGCCGGAGGCGCCGCGACGCAAAACCTCGGCCAGCCGGGTCGCGTACTTGTGGGCGGCCGCCGGGCAGGCTCGCGAAAAGGGCGAGTACGGCCAGGCCGAGGGACTTTACGAAGAGGTGCGGCAGATCGCGGTCGAGACCGGCGACACCGGTAGCGAGATGTTCGCGCTCTATCAGCTGGGCTCGGCGGCGCAGCACCGCATCGACTACGGCGTCGCGCAAAAGTACTACGAGCAGGCGCTGCGGGTGGCCAGGGCGTCGAAGGCCGCGCCCATCGAGGCGCTGGCGCTGCGCGGCTTGGCCCAGCTGGCCGAGATGGTCGGCGACGGCGACCGGGCGCGCGCCTACAGCGACCAAGCGCGCCACGCGCTCGACAAGCGATACAAAGAGGGCTACCCCGAGCCGGTGAGAGACACGAACTCCGAGCCGTTTCTCCGCCGCTGGATGCCCTAGCGATGCCCTAGGATCGGATGAAGAGGGGAGTACTTCCCAAGAGCCGTTCCGGTCAGTACGGGCTTCCACAGCGGAGTTCTCGGGCGGCCGCCCGCCGCCGTGCGGGCGAAGGAGACCTCAGGTTCGTCGCGTACGCCACCTGATGCCCGGAGGTCCTCCCGTGAATCCAACCGTCGGCTCACCGGCGCTGTGGGCGCTGACCATCGGTGCCGTCGTGGCGCTGCTCGTCTTGGACTTCGTCGTCACCCGGCGGCCGCACGAGGTGTCGATGCGCGAAGCGCTCGGCTGGTCGATCTTCTACATCGCGCTGCCGCTGGGCTTCGGCGCGCTGCTGTGGGCCAGGTTCGGCGGGACCACGGCCATGGAGTACGTCACCGGCTACGTGGTCGAAAAATCCCTGTCGGTGGACAACCTCTTCGTGTTCATGTTGCTGCTCGCCGCCTTCGCGGTCCCGGCGGCGCTGGCGCAGCGGGTGCTGTTGTACGGCATCGTGGGCGCCCTCATCCTCCGCGGCGTCTTCATCGCGCTCGGCGCCGCGGCCCTGCACACGCTGGACTTCGCGTTCCTGCTGTTCGGCGCCATCTTGCTGATCACCGCGGTCAAGATCATGCGTGACGCGGTCACCGGCCACGGGCAGGAGGTCGATGTCTCGTCGCTGCGCTCGGTGCGGCTGGTGCGCCGCGTCATGCCGGTCACCGGCGACTACCAGGGGCCGCGGCTGCTGGTCCGGTCGGCCGGCGGCCGGCGTGCCCTGACGCCGTTCGCGCTCGTCGTGGTGGCGGTGCTCGCCACCGACGTTGTCTTCGCCGTCGACTCGGTGCCCGCGGTGTACGGGGTGACCGGCGATCCGTTCCTAGTGTTCGCCACGAACGCGTTCGCGCTGCTCGGGCTGCGCGCGCTGTACTTCGTGCTGCACGGCGCGCTGTCCAGGCTCGTGCACCTCGGTTACGGGCTCGCCGCGATTCTCGGCCTCATCGGTGTCAAGCTGGTGCTGCACTGGGCCCACGACAACTGGCCGGGCGTGCCGCGGATCCCCACCACGCTGTCCCTCGTCGCCATCGCGCTGATCCTCGCGACCGTCACGGCGACCAGCCTGCTCGCCACCCGGGGCACCCGAAGTATGCCGCGAGATGAGGCGGGAACAGAGGATCAGGAGCCGGAACCGGTTCGTTACTGAAGAAGAGACATCACCCCGGAAAGGGGAGAGACATGGCTTCCTTGATCAGGCGCGTCGAGCGCTATCTGCGCAGTCCGCAAGGTCGGCAGGCGCGGGCGCGGGTCGAGCGCGCGGCGCGGGACCCGAGAACGCGAGCGAAGGTCCGCCGGCTGATCCGTCGCCTGGCCAGCAGGAACAGGCGGTACTGACGCCCTACCTTCTCAGGGCACTCTCGGGAGGCCAACGCGCACCTGCGAGCACTGCGCGCCTTACTCAGACGGGGCGGGGGCGGTGGTTCGTACCGCCGCATTCGAGCTCGCTGACGACGGCGGGCCCGCCGCCGACGGTGGCCAGCGCCTCCAGGCGTACGTAGCGGGCCGTCGCTGGCCGGAACCGGACCTGTTTGACCGTGTGGTCGCCGGCCCAGGTGCCGTCCGCCACCTCCTTGAACGTCGACCCGTTGACGCTGACCGAAATCCGGTAGCGGGTGATGTCGCCCTCGGTGATGAACGTCTCGAAGGAGTACGGCGTCACGGTGTCCTGCCGGGGC
>CALAED010000335.1 GCA_937891035.1 uncultured Thermomonosporaceae bacterium
CCACTCTACGGGAGAGTTGAACCCGTTCAAACGCCAGTGGAGTGATCTCGGTGAGACGTGGGCCACACAGCGACAGCCGTAGGTCGGGACGTCCTGAGATTATCCGCTTTCGCGCCCGCGACAGCGCCCGATCAGCGTGGCCGGGGAGAAAGCCGGATGCGGTCAGCAGCGCGCCGCCGGCGCGACAGCCAAGGAAATGTCGGTGGCCGGTGCCATCCTGGCCCTGTTGTCAACTCGTTCGTCAACCGACAAGGAAGGCGTCAGCATGGTGGCATGGCGCGCGGTCGTCGACGCCGCGCCGGAGTTCGCGGACCGGGTTCAGCGGCTCTTCGACGCGCACAAACACAAGACCCTGGCCACGCTGCGCACGGACGGGTCGCCGCGGATCAGCGGGATCGAGGCGCAGTTCGTCGACGGCGAGCTGTGGTTCGGTTCCATGCCGGGCGCGGTGAAGGCCCTCGATCTTCTCCGCGACCCTCGCTTCGCGCTGCACGGCCCGTCGGTGGACGCCGACGACAGCAACCCCTCGGCCTGGCCCGGTGACGCGAAACTGGCCGGTCGGGCGGTGGAGGTCACCGACCCGGCGGAGTTCGACGCCGCGTACCGCGCGATGGGCGGCGACCCCGCGCAGTACCCCGGCTCGCACCTGTTCAAGGCCGACATCCACGAGGTCGTGGTGACCCGCGTCGGTGACCCGCCCGACCATCTGCTCATCGAGCTGTGGCGCCCGGACGCAGGGCTGCGCCGCATCGAGCGCAAATAGCAGCGCAGATCTTTCCGGTCCCGCACGTCCCTGACCGCCGCCCAGCGTCGCGCTCACCGCCGTGGCCGAATCGCCGGGATACCCCGGCGCCCCGGCCGATGCCCGTCCGCCGGGCTCCGGTGTCAGGTGCCGCAAAGATAGACGACGTCGGGTTCGCCGCGCGGCACCGCGAGGGTGCGGATCTCGATGTCGGTGAAGCGGGCCCGCAGCCGGTCTTCGAAGGGCGCGGAGGCATTGGCGCTCCATACGGCGAGCGTCCCGCCCGGCGTCAGTCGCCCCGCGAGCAGGTCCAGGCCGGCGGGCCCGTACAGCTCGGCGTTGCGTTCGGTGACGGTCCAGTCCGGCCCGTTGTCGATGTCGAGGCAGATCGCGTCGTACGAACCCGACGTGATGCCCAGCCAGTCGAGCAGGTCGGCGCAGACCACGGTGACCCGCGGGTCCTCCAGGGCGCCGCCGGAGCACGACCGCAGGTGCGTGGCGTGCCAGCCGATGACGGCCGGCTCCAGCTCGACGACGGTCACCGTCACCTCGGGGGAACCGACCGCCTCGGCGAGGGAGAAACCGACGCCGAGCCCGCCGATGAGCAGCCGCGCCGGGCGTCCCACGCGATCGAGGGCGGCTCGGATGAGCACCCGCTCCGACCCGCTGCCGCGGGTGTCCATGAGGAAGACGCCGTTGCTGATGATCTCGAAGTCGTCGCCTGCGCGCCGCAGCACCAGGTCGCCGCCTGCTACGCCCTCGGTACGGTCGATGACGACCGGCCCGTCGTAGGGCTCCGGGTCCATGCCCGCCACCATAGGGCCTCAGCCCGCACTCACCATGATCGACCCGTCTTGATAACGACCCCGCCCCCTCCCCGGAGTGATCTTGCGATTGGTGTCGATACGAGCTGCATGATCACGCTGGAGAGCTTGGGGACGGTGCTTCTGTGTGGCCGGGAAGACATCTTCACCTAGTGGCGTTGCTGTGTAACGATGTAATCATCGGGAGGTGTGATGGTCCCCGAGCCGCGCGAATCCTCGGGCGCCGAGCCCCTGGACGCCTACTCGCAGGTTGTGTCGTCTGTTGCCCGCGAACTGACCCCGCGCGTGGCGAGTGTCCGGGTGCGGCAGGGTGGCCGCGCGGGGTCCGGTTCGGCGGTGGGGTTCACCGCCGACGGTTTCCTGCTGACCAACGCACA
>CALAED010000336.1 GCA_937891035.1 uncultured Thermomonosporaceae bacterium
GAGATCCGCCAGTTGCGGGCCGTCCAGGTGCTCGGCGCTACGCCGGGGCCCCGGCAGGGGCAGTACACGGTACGCCCCGCCGACCTGCGGTGGGCCGCCGGTACGGCGGTGCCGAAAGCGGTCGTCGCCCAGCAGTACGTGCTGGGCCGGGCCGGTGGACGCTGGTTCGTTGTCGCCTGATCCCCGCCGTGCTCACGCGGACGCTGCCGGGAACGGACGGACGAATCGTGGCGTGATGGCGCACGGTTCGCACAGGATCGGGCAAGGATCGCGGAAGGCTGCAGCGGCGCATGAGCACGGCGGAGAACGGCGGAGAGGGGAGCGAGGAGGTCGGGAAGGGGGCCGAAGGTCTATCTGGGGCTATCGCCTGGGCTGTCAAGACGGCCGGACACCGGCTATCCGGTGCCGGGGGACGGCCACTAGGAGGCCGCGGCCAAGCCGAGACGTTGCAGGGCCATTCCGGCGGCGCCGATGGCACCGTCGCCGGCCTGGCTCGGCTCGGTCGCGAACCGTTCGCGCAACCCGGCCCTGACGGCATCGGCGACGGGGCCCTCGCTCAGCACCGACCCGGCCAGCACGACGGGGTGATCGGGCCGCCCCGCGGCATCCCGTACCGACTCGGGCAGCGCCGAGGTGACCGCGTCGACGTCCATGAGCAGCCACCGCGCCGCCTCTTGCGTGATGTCCCATGCCACCGCGTCGCCCTCGATGGCGGCCTGGCAGACCACGGGGCCGAGACGGCCCAGCGCCGACGGCGGCTGGCCGTAGACCTCCTTGATGATCGCCTGGGCGATGTCGCCGCCGCCCGGGGCCGGCCGGGGCCGCTCGGCGACGGCGACGCGCGACGTCATCGATGAGGCGACGCCCGGATGGTGCTCCGCCGGAACGGAAGCGGCCGGGACGGCCGCCGAGACCGCAGCCGAGACGGCGGCCGAGACCGTCGTGGAGACGGACACGGGCACGGTCGTGGGAACGGCCGCGGCGATCGGGGTGACCGCTGCCGGGGCGGCCGGGGTGACCGCGGCGGCGGGCGGAGCCTCGCGCATCGCGTCGCCGAACAGCGCCTGCGGCACCATCTCGGCCAGGATCGTCGGGGCGCCCCTGCCGTCGTAGGCGTTGAGGGCCGCGCGCACGGCCTCGCGGCCGAGCCAGACAGCGGAGCCTTCGTCGCCCACCAGCCAGCCGTAGCCGTCGGCGCGCCGCACGATGTTGCCATGGCTGACGACCGCGGCTCCGGCACCGGTGCCGGAGAAGACGACGATGCCGGTGGCCGCGTTGGTGCCGGCGGCGAAGGCCACGCTGATGTCGGTGACGACCGAGGGCGCACCGGTCAGCCCGCAGGCGCGCCAGGCCTCGGTGGCGGCGTGTACGGCGCCGGCGCGCCCTGCGGCGCCGGCCCCCGCCATGCCGAAGACGCCGCCGGCCACGAGTGAGGGATCGAGATCGCGTAGCGCCGCGCGCAGCGCCGTGGTGAGCGATGTGACCGCGTCGCCGCCGGAGTTGCGGTTGGCGCCAGGTCCTTTGCCGTACCCGGCGATCGTGCCGCTGGGCGCCATCACGACGCACCGCGTCGTGGTGCCTCCCGCATCGACGCCGATGACATAGGGACCCGCCAGTTGGGTCTCCACGTCGTTACCGTAACGAATTGGCCATTGACGGGGCATGTTCATTGTAAGAAACTTTCTTCCATGAGGAAAACGACCAGAGAAGAGCTCGTGGCGGCGGAGTCGCCAGGGGCGGGGTCCGCGATCGCGGCATCGGCTCCTCCGCTGAGCACGGTCGTCCGGGTCCGTTCCCTGCTTCCTTCCTTGCCCCCGGCCGAACGCCGCGTCGCGCAACGGGTCATCGACGATCCCGAGGGGGTCGCCAACTCCACCATCACCGAACTCGCTCAAACCTGCGAGACCTCTGAGACGACGGTCATACGGTTTTGCCGGGCGATTGGGTTCTCCGGTTACCCCGAGTTGCGGCTGACCCTTGCGACCGAAGCGGGCCGGGCCCAAAGCGGGGGCAAGCGCGATGTGGGCAGTGACATCCGACCCGACGACCCGCTCGAATTGATCGTCGAGAAGGTGACGTACGCGGACGCCAGGGCGGTGGAGGAGACCGCGGCCCAGCTCGACATCATGGCCTTGAAGAAGGTGGTGGACACCATCGCCGCCGCCCGCCGGGTCGACATCTACGGTGTGGGCGCGAGCGCCTTCGTGGCCATGGACTTCCAGCAAAAGCTGCACCGCATCGGCCGCGCGTCCTATGCCTGGGCCGACGCGCACATCATGCTCACCAGCGCCGCCGTCCTCGAGCAGAACGACGTGGCGATCGGCATCTCCCACACCGGCTCGACCGTCGACACGATCGACGCGCTCGAAGTGGCCAGGGGCAGGGGCGCCACCACCGTCGCGCTGACCAACTTCCCGCGCTCCCCGATCACCGACGTCGCCGATCACGTGCTGACCACGGCGGCCAGGGAGACCACCTTCAGGTCCGGCGCCACGGCCAGCCGGCTGGCCCAGCTCACCGTCGTCGACTGCGTGTTCGTCGGGGTGGCACAGCGCACTTTCGAGCCGACCCGGCACGCGCTCGAGCTCACCTATGAGGCGGTGCACAGCAGGCGGGCGCTGTCCGAGCGCCGCCGCCGCTGACCCGCGTCGCGCCCGCAGCCGACCAAAACTCGTCCGCAACCGATCAACAGCAGCCGCCCACCATGTGGTGAGGCGGCTGCTGTTCATCGTGGCTCCAAGATCTCCGAGAACGGCCGGTACCTATTGACATAATCCTAGTTTCGTAAGAAAGTTTCTACCATGATGGCTACACCGGCGGATAGCACCCTTGTGTCGGCGGGCGGCGGTGTCGCCCTGGGGACGGTCATCCGGGTGCGGTCGCTACTACCGTCGCTGGCACCGGCCGAGCGGCGGGTGGCGCACCGCGTCATCCAGGCCCCGGAGGAGGTCGCGGCCTCGACGATCACCGAGCTCGCGCAGATGTGCGGCACGTCCGAGACCACAGTGATCAGGTTCTGCCGGGCGATCGGCTTTACCGGCTACCCCGAGCTGCGGCTCACCCTCGCCAACGAGGCGGGCCGCGCCCAGGGCGTCGGCGGCCGGGTCGTCGGCGGCGACATCGGCCGCGACGACTCGCTGGAAGAGATCGTCGAAAAGATCGCCTACTCGGACGCCAGGGCGGTGGAGGAGACCGCCGGCCAACTCAACATCAAGGCCCTCGACGACGTGGTCGCGGCGATCGTCGACGCGGGCCGGGTCGACATCTACGGTGTGGGCGCCGGAGCGTTCGTGGCGATGGACTTCCAGCAAAAGCTGCA
>CALAED010000337.1 GCA_937891035.1 uncultured Thermomonosporaceae bacterium
GGCCGACGGACAGCCCCGAGCCGAGGATCTGACCCTTGAGCGCGGCGATGTCCTCCGCGCCCATGAGCTCGTGGTCCACGGCGGGCACCGGGTCCTGCCAGATCAGCGTCTCCTGCGGGACCAGCGGGCCGAGGTAGCGCTGGATCGGGCCCATGTCGCGGTGGGTCAGCTTGAACCAGGCCCGGGCGAAGGCGTCGGCGAGCTCGTCGGGGTTCTCGCGGAAGCGTTGCGTGATCTGCGCGTAGATCGGGTCCATGCGCAGCGACAGGTCGGTCGTCAGCATGGTCGGGGCGTGGCGCTTCGACGGGTCGTGGGCGTCGGGAACGGTGCCGGCCCCGGCGCCGTCCTTCGGCTTCCACTGCCAGGCGCCGGCGGGGCTTTGGGTCAGCTCCCACTCGTAGCCGTAGAGGGTTTCGAGGAAGCTGTTGTCCCACTGCGTCGGGGTGGGCGTCCAGATGCCCTCGAGGCCGCTGGTGATCGCGTCGGCGCCGATGCCGGTGCCGAAGCTGTTGCGCCAGCCGAGGCCCTGCTCCTCGATCGGGGCGGACTCGGGGTCGGGGCCGACGTGGTCGGAGGGGGCCGCGCCGTGAGTCTTGCCGAAGGTGTGCCCGCCCACGATCAGGGCGACGGTCTCTTCGTCGTTCATCGCCATCCGGCGGAACGTCTCACGGATGTCGCGGGCCGCGGCGAGCGGGTCCGGGGAGCCGTTCGGCCCCTCCGGGTTGACGTAGATCAGACCCATCTGGACCGCGGCGAGGGGGTTTTCTAGCTCCCGGTCGCCGGTGTAGCGCTCATCGCCGAGCCAGATGGACTCCGGGCCCCAGTAGACATCCTCGTCGGGCTCCCAGACGTCCTCGCGGCCGCCGCCGAAGCCGAAGGTCTTAAAGCCCATGGACTCCAGCGCGACGTTGCCGGCGAGGATCATCAGGTCGGCCCAGGACAGCTTTTGGCCGTACTTCTTCTTGACCGGCCACAGCACCCGGCGCGCCTTGTCGAGGTTGCCGTTGTCCGGCCAGCTGTTGAGGGGCGCGAAGCGCTGCTGGCCGGCCCCGGCGCCGCCGCGGCCGTCGCTGATCCGGTACGTGCCCGCGCTGTGCCACGCCATCCGGATGATGAACGGGCCGTAGTGACCGAAGTCCGCCGGCCACCAGTCCTGCGAGGTCGTCAGCGCCTCGGCGATGTCCCGCTTGACGGTGGCGAGGTCGAGGCTCTGGAACGCCTCGGCGTAGTCGAACTCGGCGCCGAGGGGGTTGGCCACGTCGGGGTTCTTGGCGAGGATCCTCAGGTTGAGCCGCTCCGGCCACCACTGACGGTTACCGCCGCCCTGAGTCGGATGCGGCGCGCGTCCGGATGCGACCGGGCAGCCACCTCCCCCCTCGGGCTGCGGGTCGTCGGTGACGATTGCCTCATGGGTTTCAGACATGCGAAATCCTTCTCTTACTAGAGGATCATGGTGCTCAGGAACTGCGGACGGTGGAACAGTCAGGGCACAAGCCCCAGTACGTGACATCGGCCTCGTCGATCGAAAACCCAAGATCGTCTGACGCGGTCAGGCACGGCGCCTCGCCGACCGCACAGTCGACGTCGGCGATCGCGCCGCATGACCGGCACACGAGGTGGTGGTGGTTGTCTCCGACGCGGCCCTCGAACCGGGCCGGGCTGCCGGCCGGTTCGATGCGGCGGATGAGCCCCGCCGCGGTGAGCGCGTTGAGGGCGTCATACACGGCCTGAAGCGAGATAACGCCCACGCGGTCGCGCACACCGGAGGCGATCGCCTCGACGCCAAGATGGTCACCTTTCCGTACGGTCTCGAGCAGTGCGACGCGGGCGGCCGTCACCCGCAGGCCGGCACCGCGCAGCTCCTCGGCGGTGGTCGGGCGGGGTCCGCCCATGGCGCCAAACCTACCTTCCTAAACCCGAACGACTCAATACAACGAATGACCCAAGCTTAGCGGCGCGCCGCCAGGGGGCCGCCCCTCGTGCCGAGACGCCCGCCCGGATCCGGTCGCCGGGCGTGTCGCCGTGGAGTCCCCGTGGAGTCCCCGTGGAGTCCCGTTGGGTCGGCGTGGGGTCGGCGGGGCGCGCCGGCGCGGCCAGGCGATTCAGCGGCACCGGGATAACGGTGAGCGCGAAACTCATATATTCGCGCGAGGGATAGGCAGACAAGCGGGCAATTATGCGCGAATATTTGGCATCTTCTGGCTATGCAGATTGTTGCTATTGACCCACTTGCGCCCGGCCCGCTTATGCTGAGTATGTCGTTCAAAACGACCGTCCCGAAATGTATAGAGAAGGGCCCGCTGAATCGGCGCACCTGCACTTATTGAGACTTAGCGAACAGATCGCACGGGGGGATTTATCGAGCCGTCGTGCCCCGGCCGGCGGGCAGTTGTGGCAGATGGGAGAGATCGATGGCACATCTCATTAGCCTGGAAGAGGCCGAGAAACTGGACGTCGATGACGTGCACGAGCTTTACCGCACGTACATCAACAAGAGCCAGGTCCGGCTGATGACCTCCTTCGGCTTCGGCCGGGAGCTGGTCGACCACGCCGAGGGCGCCTACGTTCACACGCGGGACGGCCGCAAGATCCTGGACTTCACCGGCGGGGTCGGCGTGCTCAACCACGGGCACAACCACCCGCGTATCATCGCCGCCCGCCGGCGCTTCCAAGAACAGCGGCGGATGGAGGTGCACAAGACCTATTTCTCGCCCTACCTCGCCGCGTTAAGCCATAATCTGGCGGCGGTTCTCCCGGGCGACCTGAACCGTTCGTTCCTGCCGAACTCCGGGGCCGAGGCGGTCGAAGGCGCGGTCAAACTGGCGTACAAGTACCACCAGGGCGGACGGCAGCAGATCCTGCGGGCGGACAGCAGCTTTCACGGCAAACTGCTCGGTTCCGGCGGGCTCACCGGTGGCGGGCGAAGTGCCTTTGAGTTCCCCACCATTCCCGGTATCCGCACGTTCGGGTACGACGATATCGACTCGGTTCGCCGGGTCGTCGCGCAAGCGCGGGACGCGCGCGGGCGCTGCGACGTGTACGCACTTCTCATCGAACCGTTCAGCGCATCCACGATGCGCTGGTGCTCTGAGGAATTCCTGCGAGAGCTGCGCGAATTGTGCACGGCCGAGGACATCGTACTGATCTTCGACGAAATCTATACCGGGTGGGGCAAGACCGGCAGCATGTTCTATTTCACCCGGTACGAGGGCCTGGTGCCGGACGTGGTGACGACCTCGAAGTCGTTCGGCGGCGGAAAGTCCTCCATTTCCGCCTATGTTGCGCGCGAGCCGATATTCCGCAAGGCGTACGACAACATGACGGACGCCATGATGCAGAGCACGAGTACGACGTACTACGGCTTCGGCGAGGAGGCCGCGACGGCGATCGAGGCGATTTCCATAGCGGTCGACGACGATTATCCGGCACGGGCCCGCGCCCTCGAAGCGGTGCTTCGGCCGGGTCTCGAGCGCATCCAAAAGACCCATCCGAACCTGATCGCCGACGTGCGCGGCGCCGGAGCGCTCTTCGGGGTCTTCCTGTCCGGCGGGCCCAAGGCACTGGACCTCGTCGGCAGGCTGCCGGTGGGCGATATGGCCAAAGACCCGCTGATCCGTACGAAGATCATCACCGCGGCCGTCATCAACGCGCTCTACCGCGACCACGACATCTACACCTACAACACGCTCAACGGCCGCAGTCCGCTGGTGGTGAGCCCGCCCCTGGTGGCCGGTCCCGAAGAGGCCGAGCGGTTCTTGTACGCCCTGGAGGCCACCCTCGACAAGGGCATGAACCGGCTGCTCGGCCGCTTCATCCGGGAGCGGGTGAGCACATGGTGACCAAGGCCCCGTACGAGCTTCCGCACGAGCTTCCGCACGAGCTCCCACACGAGCCGCCGTACCCGGCCGGGACCGCCCTGCCCGCCCGCGTCGCCGTCACCGGTGCCGCCGGCGTGCTCGGCACCCACCTGGTGGACCGCCTGCTCCGGGCGGGCGGCCAGGTCAGCGCGTTCGACCTGCGGCCGGTGCCGGCCAGGCCAGGAGTGCGGCCGGTCACCGGGGACATCCGTGATTCGGGAGCCCTGGCCCAGGCGTTCGCCGGCGCCGACGCCGTGGTTCACTGCGCCTCCGCGCTCCCCAGCTACCCCGTGGCGGACATCAGGTCGATCATCGTCGACGGCACCACATCCGTGCTGACGGCGGCCCGTGCCGCCGCCGTGCCCACCGTGGTGCACATCTCCTCGACCGCCGTCTACGGATTGCCCAGGCAGGTGCCCACGCCCGAGGACCACCCGCACGAGCCCGTCGATCCCTACAGCCGCGCCAAGGCGGAGGCGGAACGGGTCGCCGAGCGGTTCCGGGCGGAGGGGATGTGCGTGCCGGTGCTGCGTCCCAAGACCTTCCTGGGCCCGGGACGGATGGGTTTGTTCGACATGCTCTTCCAGTGGGCCGAGGAGGGCAGGCACTTTCCCGTGCTCGGCAAGGGCGACGTGCGCATCCAGATGCTGGCGCTCGATGACCTCGTTGACGCGGTGTCGGCGGTGCTGCGTGCCCCCGCCGAGGTGGCCTGCGACACTTACAACATCGGCGCCGCCGAGTTCGGCACCCTGCGCGAGGACTTCCAGTCCGTGCTGGACGCGGCGGGGCACGGCAAACGGGTGATAGCGCTGCCGGGCCGACCCGCGGTCGCGGTGCTGCGCACCCTGGAACGGACGGGTCTTTCGCCCGTGTACGGCCGGCTGCTGTCCAAACTGCTCGCCGATTCCTACGTCAGCGTCGACAAGGCGCGCGAACGGCTTGGCTTCCGGCCCCGGATGTCCAACCGGGACGCCATTTTGCGGACCTACGACTGGTGGCGCACGCGGCGGGCGACGACCGCACCCGACCCGGCGGGCGGGGGCGGCCGCCCGGGCAAGGGCGACGGCCGGACCAGCCGGGACCCCTGGCGGCAGGGCGTCCTCGGACTGGCGAAGGTGTTCTTCTGACATGGCCCCGACGGAAACTCCGGACATCGTCCGGGACGATTCGCATCGGAGGGCGACAACCGGCCGCTGGTGTCTGGGAACGCGGCTGCTGGTGGCGGGCACGGCGGCCTGGACGCTGTTCCTCGTCCTGCACATCGCGTTCACCGGCCGCTGGTGGCCGTGGTCCGTCTTCGCCGCCACCCCGGCGCCGGCCCTGATCGCGGTGCCGCTCCTGCTGCTCGTCGTCACGCCGCTCGCGCGGCCGGTGCGCCGCCGGCTCTCGGTGGTCCTGGTCGCCTTGCTGCTGGCCGGGGCTCATCTGGCCGGCTACGGCCCCGGATGGACGAACGGCGCCGCCGGCGACACCCGGGGTACGGAGGTCAAGGTCTTCGCCTGGTCCACGGACTACTGGCAGATGTCCGACGACAAGGACGCCTTCTACGCCTTCCTGCGCCGGCAGGACGCCGACGTGTACCTCCTGCAGGAATACCTGTACTGGAACGAGGGCCCGCACCGGCGCGAGGACCAGCCGATCCGCGTCGACGACTCGGCCCGGCTGCGCGCGGAGTTCCCCGGGTACCGGCTGTCGGTGGAGGGCGAGTTGCTCACGCTGTCCCGGCTGCCGGTGGTCGCTGACCACCACAGCCGAGTCCCCGGCACGGGCACTGACTGGTACTGGAAGGGGGCGAAGACCCAGCGCACCGACCTCCGGGTCGGCGGGCGCACGGTCTCCTTCTACAACGTGCACCTGCCGGTGCCCTTCTACATCGGCAATCCGTTGAGCGGCCGGTCCTACCGGTTCCTCAAGGACCACGGCGTCTGGTGGACCGGCGAGTTGCGCAGGCTGCGCGCCGATCTGGCCGGCAACCCCCACCCCGCCGTGGTGGCCGGCGACTTCAACACGCCCTGGATGAAGCTGTCCTCCCTCGGAGCCGGGGCGGTCACGCACAGCCCCGCGGGCTCCGTGCTTCCCCCTCGCTCGTGGCCCGTCTCCGACTACCCGCTGCCCCGGCTGTGGCGCCTTGACTGGCTGTTCACCACCGGCGACCTGGCCGTCCCCGGCTACCGCTTCGGCGGCGGCGCCGCCTTCTCCGACCACGCGGCCCAGGAGATCCGCGTCGTCGTCCCGCCGCCGGCGGGCTCCGCACCCCAAGCACCCTCATGAGACACAGGAAGGGACGCACCGTGCCGCAACCCGACAGGTTTCACGTGACGGTGATGCTCGACTACTACACCCCGTACGTCAGTGGTCTGACGGAGGCGGCGCGGCTGATCGCCGAGGGGCTCGCCGCCCGCGGCTGGCGGATCGCGGTGGTCTGCGCCCGGCACGATCCCGGGCTTCCCCGCCACGAAGTCATCAACGGCGTCCACGTCTTCAGGGCACCGGTCCTCGCCCGGCTGAGCAGGGGCTTTGTCAGCCCGCGGCTTCCCCTGCTGGCCAGACGTCTCGCGGCGCGCTCGGACATCGTGCACATCCATTCGCCCAACCCCGAGGCCGCCCTGGTCGCCGCTTTCAAGGGAGGCGCCCGGCTGGTGGTCACGCACCACATCGACGTGTTCCTGCCCGACAACCCGATCAACCGCTTCGGGATGTGGGCCGTCGACCAGGTCTGCAAGGCGGCCATACGGAAGGCCGACCTGGTCATCACGAACAGCGAGGACCAGGCACGCGGGTCCCGCCTCTGGCCGACGATCCGGCGCCGCCGGCTGCTGCCCATCCCGTCGCCGTGCGTTGACCGGAACGGCGGCGCGCCCCGGCTCCGCGACGGAGAGGGGCTGCACATCGGCTTCCTGGGCCGGATCACCGTGGACAAGGGCATCGAATACCTCATCAGGGCCTTCCGCTCTCTCGACGACCCCCGGGCCCGCCTGCTGATCGCGGGCGACTACACGACCGTGGCGGGCGGCAGCAACATCGCCCAGCTGCGTGCGGAGGCCGGCGACGATCCGCGCATCCGCTTCACGGGGCTGCTGCGTGGCGAGGCGTTAAGAGACTTCTACGCGTCGATCGACGTCTTCGCCCTGCCCTCGATCTCGGAGTCGTTCGGCATCGTCCAGGTCGAGGCGATGATGGCCGGCGTCCCACCGGTGAGCACAGACCTGCCCGGTTCCCGGTACCCCGTGACGGCCACCGGCTTTGGGCGGCTGGTCCCGCCGAGGGACCCGGCGGCGTTGCGTGCGGCGCTGCTTGAGATGGCCCGGCTGCCCGCCGAAGACCGGCAGGCGGGGCGGGAGGCGGCCACGAAGCTCTTCGGCGGCGAGGCCTTCCTCGACGCGCACG
>CALAED010000338.1 GCA_937891035.1 uncultured Thermomonosporaceae bacterium
GCCACGTCGGGCTCCTCGTCGATGCCCGAGGCGATCTCCAGGGAGCCGCCGCCGATATCCAGCACGAGAAGGCGTCCAGACGACCAGCCGAACCAGCGGCGTACGGCCAGAAAGGTCAGGCGGGCCTCATCCTCCCCGGACAGGATCTCGATGTCGGTCGGCATCCGGCGCACGATCTCCTCGCCGTTGACGGCGTCGCGCACGGCGGAGGTGGCGAAGGCGACGAGATCTTCGACCCCTTTGTCCTCCGCGATGCGCAGCGCCTCGTCGACGAACTCGCGCAGCCTGGTCTCGCCGCTCCCGGTCAGCCGGTCGCCGTTCTCCAGGTGAGCCGACAGCCGCAGCTCCGCCTTGTGCGAGAACGCCGGCAGCGGCCGGGCGCCCCGGTGCGCATCCACTACGAGCAGATGAACCGTGTTGGATCCGACATCCAGGACACCGAGCCGCATGCCTAGAAGCTATCCAACCGGCGCCCGGCGTGCCTGGTTACGGCACCATCCAGGACAACACCGCCGATGCCTGCAACGCGGACAGCACGCACATCCCGATGAGGAAGACCACGCTCCAGGCGATCACCTTGCGGAAGATGTCGCCCTCCTTGCCGTGCTGGCCCACGGCCGCGGCGGCGATCGCCAGGTTCTGCGGCGAGATCATCTTGCCTAGTACGCCGCCCGAGCTGTTCGAGGCCGCCATGAGGACCTGGGAGAGATCAGCCTTCTCCGCCGCGGTGACCTGCAGCGCGCCGAACAGGGAGTTGGACGAGGTATCGGAGCCGGTCACCGCGACCCCCAGCCAACCCAAGATCGGCGACAGGAACGCGAAGAAGCCGCCCGCCCCGGCCATCCAGTTGCCCAGCGTGGCGGTCTGCCCGGAGGCGTTCATCACGTACGCGAGCGCCAGCACCGTCATGACGGTGAGGATCGCCCACCGCAGCTGGACGAGCGTCATCCAGTACGCGCGCAGCGCCGGCCCCACGGCGACGCGCAGCGCGATCATGGTGAGCACGCCCGCGATCAGCATCTGGGTGCCGGGAGTGGTCAAGATGTTGAAGTTGAACGTGACGCTGGACAACTCCTCGCCCTGAGTGTTGGCCACGTGCAGGCCCGGCCAGCCGAACCGCTGCGTGGCCTTGTCGAGGAGGTCCTTGATCGGGCCGATCTGGCCGAGCACGAACACCCCGATGATGATCGCGTACGGCGCGTACGCCTTGACGACCTCGGACCGGGCGTCGGGGTTGGCGACCCGCGCCGCGAACTCGGGCGTGGGCTCATCGGCCGCGCCGCCGGCCGCGACGGGTGCCGCACCGCCCTCGGTGTAGGTCTCCGCGGGGTGCCACATCCGCACCAGCGCGACGATGGCGGCGGCGGAGACCAACGCGGCGACCACGTCCGACAGCGGGACCGAGATGAAGTTGGACGTGGCGTACTGGGCGAGGCCGAAGGTGACCCCGCAGACGACAGCGGGCAGCCAGGTCTGCCGCAGCCCGCGTCGTCCGTCGACGATGAACACCAGTGCCAGCGGGACGAACACGGCGAGGATCGGAGTCTGCCGGCCGACCATGGCGCCGAGCGTGTCCTGGGAAAGGTCCGTCACCCCGCCGAGCGTCACGATGGGGGTGGCCATCGCCCCGAACGCCACCGGTGCGGTGTTGGCGACCAGCGCGAGCACCGCCGCCTTGATCGGCTTGAACCCGAGCGCGATGAGCATGACCGCGGTGACGGCGACCGGTGTGCCGAATCCGGCGAGCGCCTCCATCAACGCCCCGAAGGAGAACGCGATGATGATCGCCTGGATGCGCTGGTCGTCGCTGACGCGGGCGAACGAGCGCCGCAGCACGTCGAAGTGCCCCGTCTGGACCGTCATGTTGTAGACCCAGATGGCGTTGATCACGATCCACAGGATCGGGAAGAAGCCGAACGCCGCTCCCTCCGTACCGGCCAGCAGCGACTGGCCGACCGGCATCCCGTACACGGCGATCGCGATCAGCAGGGCGGCCCCCAACGCCACCAGAGACGCGATCCACGCCTTGACTCGCAGCACCCCGAGGAGAACGAAAAGGACGAGTAGGGGAAGCGCCGCGACGAGCGAGCTCCAGCCGAGTGAGTTGGCGACAGGATCGAGGACCTGTTCGTACATGGTCACCTCGCGGGGGTGGGGGTGATCTCCACCGCCTATCTAACCTGTTAGTCAAGTTTCGTGCCATCGGTCATTTCGCTCTTGAGTAAGGATTTTGTTCCACATAGCGGAAATGAAAGAGGGAGACCGGGCACGGCGCCGGCCTCCCTCTCTCTCCTCGGGTCGGCGGGGTTACCCGAGGCCGTTCCTTATCGAGGTGATCAGCTCGCCGTTCGTGGTGTCGCCGGAAAGCTCCCAGAAGAACGAGCCGCCGAGCCCCTGGTTCTTGGCGTAGGACATCTTCCCGCCGATGGTGTTCGGCGTGTCGTAGCTCCACCATTGGCCGCCGCAGAACCCGTACGCAGTGCCCGCCACGGTGCCGGTCGCCGGGCACCTGCCCTTGAGCACCTTGTAGTCCTCGACGCCCTGCTCGTACGTGCCGGGGGCGGGGCCGCTCGCCGAGCCGCCGGGAGCGCTTTGCGTGACGCCCGTCCAGCCGCGGCCGTAGAACCCGATGCCGAGCAGCAGCTTGGACGCCGGGACCCCCTTGCTCTTGAGCTTCTGGATGGCCGCGTCGGAGTGGAATCCGGCGACCGGGATGCCGGAGTACGACGTCAGCGGCGAGTGCGGGGCCGTCGGACCGCCGGCCGCCCACGCGCCGAAGTAGTCGTAGGTCATCACGTTGTACCAGTTCAGGTGCTGCGCGGCGCCGCCGTAGTCAGCGGCGTCGATCTTGCCGCCGCTGGTGCCGTCGGCCGTGATCGCCGCTGTCACGAGGTTCCCCGTGCCGAAGCGCGAGCGCAGCGCGGACATCAGGTTCCGGAACGCGGCCGGTCCGCTGGTGTCACAGGACAGACCGCAGGCGTTCGGGTATTCCCAGTCGATGTCGATGCCGTCGAACACGTCGGCCCAGCGCGGGTCCTCGACCAGGCTGAAGCAGGAGTTCGCGAACGCCGTCGGGTTGGCGGCGGCCTGCGTGAAGCCGCCCGACCAGGTCCAGCCGCCGAACGACCAGAGGACCTTGATGTGGGGGTACTTCCTCTTCAGCTTGCGCAGCTGGTTGAAGCTGCCGCGCAGGGCCCCGGCGTCCCAGGTGTCGGCAACGCCGTCGACGCTCTCGGCGGCGCTGTAGAAGCGGTCGTGGTCGGCGTAGCTGTCGCCGACGGCGCACCGGCCGCCCGTCACGTTGCCAAAGGCGTAGTTGATGTGGGTCAGCTTGGCGGCCGAGCCGCTCGTGTCGATGTTCTTGACGTGGTAGTTGCGGCCGTACACGCCCCACTCGACGAAATAGCCGAGGACCTTGCGGCCGCCGGGGGCGCTGGTCGGCGTCGTGGTCGGGGTCGTCGTCGGGGTCACGGTGGGCGTGGGGGTCCGCGTCGGGGTGGGCGAGGTGGTGGTGGGCGAGGGCGCGGCGCCGGTGGCGCAGGCCGCGCCGTTGACGAGGCAGTTCGAGATCCAGCCGCCGCCGGCCAGGCCGAAGCCGAACGAGGCGGTGCCGCCGGGCGCCACGGTGCCGTTCCATGAGGTGTTGGCGAAGGTGTGGTGACTGCCGGATGAGGTCCGCACCGCGTCCCACGAAGAGGAGATCGAGGTGCCGGACGCCGTGTCGAACTCGACCCTCCAACTGCTGATCGTGGAACCGGTGCCGTTCGTGATGGTGCATTTGCCCTCGGATCCGGTGCCCCAGTCCGAGGTCTTCGTACAGGTGGCGGTGACCGATGCGGCCGCGGCCGAGTGCGTCATCGCCGCCACGCCGATGAGCGGCAGCGACAGCGCGGCGACAGTGACGATGATCCGCAGGATGCGCGATCTCGATACGAGTAGGGATGGTCTGGGTAGGGATGGTCTCGGTACGGACGGTCTGGACATCGTTCTCCCAACCAGCCGGGGACGCCCTGGAGGCGCCCGCACAGAAGGAGGGACAGCGGGGAGGCTGCCCTTGATGGGTGCCTGCGTTGGCAGGAGCCGTCAACTGAGCGCTCTGACGTCAGGTAACACCATGGCATAAGATAGGAAACTTTCCTATTAGTTTTCCCAAGATTTTTCTCGGCCTGGTCCGAGCCCGCCGACCAGCCAAGGAACGGCTGTAGACCAGCCGTGGAGGGGCTGGAATCTCCTGGCGTCTGGTGGAGTCAGCGGAAATCACGGGCCCGTACGCGGCCGGGCACGGGTAGCCGGCGCAGCCGCGTGGCGAGGACGTTGGTGACCCCGTCGGTGCGCTCGAGCCGGCCGTTGACGAGCAGCGCCTGGGCGTCGATGGCGACCGCGCGGTGCCGGGCCCACACCTCGGGTCGGCAGACCACATTGGTGATGCCCGTCTCGTCCTCCAGACTCACGAAGACGATCCCGCCAGCGGTCGGCGGCCGCTGCCGGTGCGTTACCAGACCGGCCACCAGCACGTTGGTCTCGCCCGGGACTTCGCGCAGCAGACCCGACGGCACCGCGCCCATCTCGTCGAGGGTGGACCGCACGTGCACGATCGGATGGGTGCCCGACGTGCCGCTCGCCCACAGATCGGCGATGGTCTCCTCGATCGCCGTCATCGGGGGCAGCGGCGGGGCCGTCACGCCGGGCGCGAGACCGGGGAGCCGCCCCGGGCCGTCCCCGGCCAGCGCGCCCGCCGCCCACAGCGCCGATCTCCTGGTCAGCCCGAAGCAGCCGAACGCCCCGGCCGTGGCCAGCGCCTCCAGTGCGGCGGTCGGCAGCGGCACCCGGCGCACCAGGTCCTCCATGCTGTGGTACGGCCGGCCGGCGGCGATCCGCTCCGCCACGGCCGAGCCGAGATTGCGAATGCCGGACAGGCCGAGCCTGATCGCGGGCTGCGGCCGCTCCGGCGCGTGTGGATGAGCGCGGCCGGCGCCCGGCCCCCCGATCAGGCTCCCGGCCGTTTCCCGGGTCGCGAGCGTCGGCAGCGCGTCGCTGGCGTTGATGTCCACACCGCGTACTTCGACGCCGTGCCGGCGGGCGTCGGCGAGCAGCGACTGCGGGCTGTAGAACCCCATCGGCTGGTTGCGCACCAGCGCCGCGGTGAACGCGGCCGGGTAGTGGCGCTTGAGCCAGGCGCTGGCGTAGACGAGGTGCGCGAAGCTCTGCGCGTGGGACTCGGGGAAGCCGAAGCTCGCGAACCCCAGGATCTTTTCGTACGCGTCCTCGGCCACCTCGCGCGGGATCCCGCGCTCGGCCATGCCGGACAGCAACCGCTCGCGCAGCCGCTCGACGCTCTCTGGTGCCCGCTTGGCCGACATCGCCTGCCGCAGCCGGTCGACCTCGTTCGGGCTGAACCCGGCGCAGTCGACCGCGAGCTGCATCATCTGCTCCTGGAACAACGGCACGCCCAGGGTGCGTTCGAGCGCGCCGCGCATCAGCGGGTGCGGGATCGTCGGCGGCTCCTCGCCCTTGCGGCGGCGCAGGTACGGATGCACGGAACCGCCCTGGATCGGCCCCGGCCTGATCAACGCCACTTCGACGACCAAGTCGTAGAACGTGCGCGGCCGCAGCCGCGGCAGCGTCGCCATCTGCGCGCGGGACTCGACCTGGAACACCCCCACCGTGTCGGCGTCGCAGAGCATGTCGTATACGAGCGGGTCTTCCGGCGGGATCGTGGCCAGGTCGTACCGCTCGCCGTGGTGCGCGGCCACCAGGTCGAAACAGTCGTGCAGCGCCGACAGCATGCCCAGGCCGAGCAGGTCGAATTTGACCAGGCCGGCCGCTGCGCAGTCGTCTTTGTCCCACTGCAGCACGCTGCGCCCCGGCATGCGGGCCCACTCGATCGGGCAGACCTCGCCGACCGGGCGATCACAGATCACCATGCCCCCGGAGTGGATGCCCAGATGCCGCGGCAGCCGCAGCAACTGTTGGGCCAGCGCGGTCACCGGAGCCGGGACGTCGACCTCGGCGCCCACCGGGTCGCGCGCGTCGACCTGCTTGGACCAGGCGTCCTGCTGGCCGGGGGAGTGGCCGAGCGCCCGGGCCGCGTCGCGCAGCGCCATCCGCGGCCGATAGGTGATCACGTTGGCGACCTGCGCGGTGCACTGCCGGCCGTACTTGTCGTAGACGTGCTGGATGGCCTCTTCGCGGCGCCGGTGCTCGATGTCGAGGTCGATGTCGGGCGGGCCGTCGCGCCCGGGGGACAAGAACCGCTCGAACAGCAGGCCGTGCCGGACCGCGTCCACCCCGGTGATGCCGAGCGCGTAGCAGACCGCGGAGTTGGCCGCCGAGCCGCGGCCCTGGCACAGGATGTCGTTGCGGCGGCAGAACTCGACGATGTCGTGCACGATCAGGAAGTAGCCGGGGAAACCCAGCTCCTCGATGACGTCGAGCTCGCGGGCGATCTGGGCGTACGCGCCCGGCGTCTTCTCTCGCTCCGGCGGCCCGTAGCGCTCGCGGGCGCCCAGGGCGACAAGGTGGCGCAGCCAGCTCGCCTCGGTGTGGCCGTCGGGAACCGGCCAGTCCGGCAGTTTCGGGGCCACGACCGCGAAATCGAACACGCACGCGCGGGCCAGCTCGACGGTCTGCTCCCGTACCCCGGGGCAGCGGGCCAGCCGGGCCGCCATCTCGTGGCCGGACCGCAGGTGGGCGGTGCCGGTGGCGGGCAGCCAGCCGACCATCTCATCGAGGCTCCGCCTGGCCCGCACCGCCGCCAGCGTCTGAGCCAGCCGGGCGCCGGCGCCCGGCGCGGGGTAGTGCACGTTGTTGGAGGCGACGACGCCGACGTGGCACCGGGCGGCCAGCTCGGCCAGCGCGTCGTTGCGGGCGTCGTCGCCCGGCTGGTCGTGGTCGATCAGCTCGGCGAACACGTTGTCCTGGCCGAACATCTCGACCAGGCGGCGCAGCTCCTTGTCGGGGTCGCCGTCGTCGAACGCGGCCGGAACCAACCCCTTTCTGCAGCCGGTGAGCACCACCCAGTGCCCGTCGTGCGCGTCGGCGAGCGCGTCGAGGTCATAGACGGGCCGGCCCTTCTCGCCGCCGGCGAGCTGGGCGGCGGTGATGGCCGAGCACAGCCGGCCGTAGCCCGCGGCGTCCCTGGCCAGCACCAGCAGATGCCGCCCGGCCGGGTCCGGCTCGCCGTTTTGCGATTTCGGCAGCTCGAGGCTCAGCTCGGCGCCGAAGATGGTGCCGACGCCCGCCGCCCGCGCCGCCTGGGCG